>DATIEW010000155.1:0-21274 GCA_035455585.1 Vicinamibacterales bacterium
GACCGCCGGCGAACGAGGCGACGCTCTCGGTCACCCTCGTCTGGATTGCGGACGCCGAACACGCTCGGCTGGCGGCGACGAGCGATACGAGGCGCTGCTCGCCGAACTCCTCGCCCTGCCCGTCGCGCGCCTCCGTGATGCCGTCGGTATAGAGCACGAGGCGATCGCCGCTCCGCAGCCCGAGCCGATCCTGCCGGTACGTGCCTTCGGGAAACACGCCCAGCACGGCGCCTCCTTCGGTCAGCCATTCCACGCCGCCGTCCTCATGGAACAGCAGCGGGGGATGATGGCCCGCGTTGGCGTAGCTCACCGTCAGGTCGTCGGCGTCGAGCACGCAGTAGAGGAAGCTGATGAAGCGGCCCTCGGCGATGTGGCCGCAGAGGATGCGGTTCACCTGCTGGCACAGTTCTGCCGGTTGCGTCGATTCGGTGGCGAAGGCTCGCACCGTGGCCTGCAGGTTGGACATCAGCAGCGCCGCGGGGATTCCCTTGCCGACGACGTCGGCGATCGCAAGGCCCAACCGGGACGGACCGAATGCGACGGCGTCGTAGCAATCTCCGCCGACGCCGGCGGCCGGCTGCCAGTCGCTTGCGATCTCGAAGCCGTCGATCGCGGGGATCCGAGCGGGCAGCAGCCGTCGCTGGATGCGGCGCGCTTCGTCGAGCTCCCGCTGCTCGATCTCGAGCTGCAGTCGTCTCAGGCGGCCCTGTTCGATCTCGTTCCGGAGCGTAGTGAGCAGATGTGCGTTGTCCCACGGCTTCTGGACGAAGTCCCTCACCCCGCGGCGCATCGCCTCAACCGCGAGGTCGACGGATCCCCACCCTGTCATCACGACGACGGGAAGCGTCGCATCGAGTTCCTGTACCCGGGCCAGCAGGTCGATGCCCTCACGGCCCGACGTCGTGTCGCAGGTGTAATTGAGGTCCATCAGCAGAAGGTCGAACGGCCGGTCCGCAACCGCCTCCAGCGCGGCCTGCGGCGACGAAGCGGCTTCCATCTCGATGCCGCCGGCCTTCAGCAGGAGCCTCAGGGCGTCAATCAGATCCTCCTGGTCGTCGGCGACCAGAATGCGTGGCTGGATTGCACAAGGGATGGTCATGCCGGCAGCTGCTCGTCCAAACGATGTGCCACGACCGACAGGGTGGTGATACCACTCGAAGAATGACGGAATTTCGCTCGGCTGGCGGCGCTTCGGCGAATCCTGTCCCGCCGCTGCTGTTCGGTTTCGAACAGCCCGGGTCCCGATTCCGCGCAGGCGCGAGCAGTCGCGTCTACAGCCGGGCTCTTCCCGGCCGATAGTCCACATGCGATGCTCTGGTTCTTCGAGAAGCAGCACTCGAAGCTGCACTACGAAATTCGGCGGCAGCCGGACGGCCACGACTACGAGCTGGTGATCACGCACCCGGATGGCCGGCAGGAGATCGAGCGGTATACCGACCCGGACGATGTCGTCCGGCGTTCCGAGCGGCTGAGGAGCGCTCTGACCGCGGAAGGCTGGCAGAGCCCCGGCAAGCGCCACAAGGGGCGGGCGACCTCGCACTGATCAGGCTTGGATCGCTGTTCTCTTCAGCTTTCCAGTCCGGCGAGCTGGTCATCCAGCGCGGTGATTGCCTGTTCGAGCATCCGGCGATGTGAAGGGGCCGTAGCGCGGCTGAGATCATCGATCGCGCGTGCTCTCGTCAGCTCGAGCGTGTGACGTCTGCTCGCGGCGCGACGCTGCGCGTCGGTCAGTAAGGGGCCCGCACGGCGTTCCCGGTTCGCCTCGTCCTGCTGTGCCTCGACGGCCTTGGACTCCCAACCTCGGGCCATATGGAGATCCTACCCAACGTGGGGCTCCGCCCCACACCCCGGCTCGGTCGCTCGCGGGGACCCCTACGCCCCGCGCCGCTCCGTCCCACCCCACGATGCACAAAACGCATCGTGGGGACCCGGCTCGCGGGCGCGCTGTGCGCGCCGTACGATTTCACACGCGGCAGACGTCGATGGCGTGAGGAAACAGCGCCGCGGAACCTCAGGCTCCAGCTGCCGGTCTATATAATAACGATACATGCCGGTGTCCCGAATCCGAAGGTCGTCGCTCCTTGCGATCCTGCTGGCGGCCGCTGCGGCCGCCGCCTGCGGGAACGGCGGATGTCTGTTCGGTGTCGAAGGACCGGAGGGCGCCACTGAGACGGCATCACGCCCCGAGGCGCGTGCAGCCGATCCGTCCGATCCCCCTGAGCGGCCGAGGATCGTCGCGCTCGGCGACAGCCTGACGGCCGGCTACGGTCTCCTCGAGAGCCAGTCGTATCCGGCCCTCCTGCAGGCGCGCATCGACGCGGAGGGCTACGAGCTTCAGGTCGTCAACGCGGGCGTGTCGGGCGACACGTCAGCCGGGGGTCTGCGGCGTCTGGACTGGGCGCTCGACGGCGACGTCCGGGTCCTCATCGTGGCGCTCGGGGGCAACGACGCGCTGCGCGGCCTTTCGGTGGCCGACATGGGAAGGAACCTCTCGCAGATCATCAGGCGCGCGCGGGAGCGCAACGCGGTCGTCATCCTGGCCGGCATGGAGGCGCCGCCCAACTACGGTCCAGAGTATGCGGCCGCGTTCCGCCAGGTGTTCGCCGATCTGGCGCGGCAGGAGCGCGTGCTGTTCATCCCGTTCCTGCTCGACAAGGTGGCCGGTCGCGGCGAACTCAATCAGCGCGACGGCATCCATCCCAACGAGGCCGGCACGCGGATCGTCGCCGACACGGTGTGGGCGGTGCTGCGGCCCGTGCTCGATCAGATGGCGGCGTCCTCATGATCGAGCTGCACGGGGTGTCGAAGTCGGTGCCGAGCGGCGCCGGCACGCTCACCATCCTGCATCCGATGGATCTCGTGATTCCGGGCGGCCGTGTGATCGCCATCACGGGTCCGTCCGGAAGCGGCAAGTCGACGCTGCTCGGGCTCATCGCGGGGCTCGACGCGCCCAGCACGGGCCGCATCGTGATCGACGGGGTCGACATCACGAGCCTGGACGAAGACAGCCTGGCGCGGCTGCGCGGGACGCGCATCGGCTTCGTCTTCCAGTTCTTCCATCTGCTCCCGTCGCTGACGGCTTTCGAGAACGTGCTGGTGCCGATCGAGATCTCGGGCGGCCGCGACGCCGCCCGCCGCGCCGCCGCGCTGCTCGGCGAAGTCGGCCTTTCCGAGCGCCGGGATCACTATCCATCGCAGTTGTCGGGAGGCGAGCAGCAGCGCGTCGCGATCGCGAGAGCGCTGGCCAACGATCCGCCGCTCGTGCTGGCCGACGAGCCGACCGGCAATCTCGACAGCGCGACCGGCCATCAGGTAATCGAGCTGCTCGTCGCGATCAACCGGGCGCGAGGCGCCACGCTCGTACTCGTGACACACGATCCGGAGCTGGCCGGCATCGCGGAGCTGACGATCGCATTGCGAGACGGACGCGTGGTGAGCATCACCGAGCGCGAGACCGCAGCGGTGAGATGATGGGCACGCAGGTACGACTGACGACTGCTGACTGACTGCCGACCGGCGACTGACTGACGACTGCGACCGGCGACTGCCGACTGCCGACTGACGACTCCGTCATGGTCTTCATCCTCCACATGTCTGCCCGCGAGCTGCGCGCCTCCTGGCGGCGGCTCCTCTTCTTCTTCACCTGCGTGGCGATCGGCGTCGGCGCCATCGTCGCCCTCCGGTCGATCATCCAGAGCGTGCGTCAGGGGCTGGTGCAGGAGGCACGGACGATGATCGCCGCCGACGTGCTGGTGCAGACCAACCGGCCGTGGACGCCGGAGGTGCTTGCGAGGGTGGAAGAGCACCTGGCCGCCGCGCCGGTCCTCGAACGGACGGATTCGATCGAGACCGCGACGATGGTGCGGGCCGAGCACGGAACATCCCAGGTGGCCAGGATGGTCGAGCTGCGCGGCCTCGAGGCGGCGTTTCCATTCTACGGCACGCTCGGCCTGCAGGGCGGAAGGGTCTACGATCACAGCCTGCTTGCGAATCGCGGCGCCCTGGCTGGAGCCGACCTGCTCGCTCAGCTCGATGTCGCGGAAGGGGACAGGCTCATCATTGCCGGTCATCCCTTTACGATCAACGGGGTGATCGAGCACGAGCCGGGCCGCCGGGTCGGGGCGTTCACGTTCGGGGCCAGGGTGCTGGTCGATCTCGAGGACCTTCGAAGCACGGGCCTCCTCACCTTCGGCAGCCGCGCCAGTTATCAGATCCTCCTGCGGGTTCGCGACGATGGGGTGGAGCCGCTGACCCGGCGCCTGCGGCGGGAGCTTCGCGACGATTTCGTGATCGCGCGCTCCTACAAGTCGCTCGAAGACGACATCGGCGAGGATCTGCTGCGGGCCGAGAACTACCTCAGCCTCGTCGGGTTCGTCATCGTCGTCCTCGGGGGCATCGGCGTCTGGAGCGTGACGCGCGTGTTCGTCCGGCAGAAGATCCGGAGCGTGGCCATCCTCAAGTGTGTCGGCGCCACGACGCGCCAGGTGCTGGCGACCTACGTGCTGCAGGTAGTGCTCCTCGGCCTGGCCGGAAGCCTGCTGGGGGTGGCGTTGGCGGCTCTCGGCATCAGCGTCATTCCGGCGTCGCTCGCGGAGTCGTTCGGTGGAGTTGCCTACGGGCTCACCGGCTCTGCCGTCGTCCAGGGTGTAACCGTCGGGCTGCTCGTCTCGCTTCTCTTCGCGCTCGTGCCGCTCCTCGAGGTCCGGCGCGTCAAGCCGCTCCTGCTGCTGCGCGGCGGCGGCGACGCCGTGCCTCCGCCGGGCCAGGACGCGCGAGGTGCCGGGCCGAAGCCGGGCACGGGGCGCTGGGTGCGGGAACTGCCGACGCGCGCCATGGCGGC
Source organism: Vicinamibacterales bacterium (assembly GCA_035455585.1). Classification (GTDB taxonomy): domain Bacteria; phylum Acidobacteriota; class Vicinamibacteria; order Vicinamibacterales; family 2-12-FULL-66-21; genus DATIEW01. Next base: position 4,841 of record DATIEW010000155.1, read on the forward strand.
CGGCCGGTCAATCGACTGGCTGCAGGCCGGCGCCGGCGTGCTCGTGATGGCGGCGCTCGTCGTCGTGGCCTCGTGGCAGGCCGCCTCGGTACGGGCGGGAGGGATCGTCTCAATTGGCTTCGCCGCCGTAGCGCTGACGCTCTACGGCGCCGCCTGGGCTGTCGTGCGTGCGGTGATGCCGCTGGCTTCGGCGCCGTGGTTCCCGCTCAGGCATGCCGTCATCAGCCTGCGCCGGCCCGGGAACCAGACACGCGTGATCCTGCTGGCCGTAGGCCTCGGCAGCTTCTTCGTGCTCGGCGTCCGGGCGCTCCAGCAGAACCTCGTGTCGGAGTTCGCCGTCGAGCTCGATCGCCGCGGCGCCGACATGTTCCTGATCGACATCCAGCGCGACCAGGTCGACGGCGTCCGGGCGCTGCTGGCCGAACGGGTGGGGGAGTATGGGCGGCAGGCGCGGCTCGTCCCTGTGCTGCGCGCGCGGGTGACTGGCGTCCGCGGCGGCGACGTCAACCTGGAGAGCTACGCGGACGTCCGCGGCCGCGGGTCGCTGGCGCGCGAGTACGTGATTACCTACCGTGGCGGCCTCGAAGAGAACGAACAGATCACCAAAGGAGCGTTCTGGGACAGCGACGTTCCGCTCGCGCCGGACGCCGAGCAGGAGGTGTCCATCGAACAGAGCATCCACGAGCGCTTCGACATCGGCGTGGGCGACCGGATGCGGTTCGACGTGCTGGGACGTACCCTGGAGGCGAGGGTCACGAGCGTGCGGCGGGTCGAGTGGGAGGACTCCCGCAGCGGGGGGTTCATGTTCGTGTTCAGGCCGGGGGCGCTGTCGGCCGCGCCGCACACGTTCATCGGGTTCGTGCGCGGGCCCGCCGACACCACGGCCCGCGCCCGGCTGCAGCACGCGCTGGTGACGCGCTATCCGAACGTCACGGCGATCGACGGCCGCGAGATCCTCGCGCGGGTCCGGCGGGTCGTGGACAACGTCATCCTGGCGATCTCCATCGTCGGCGGGGTCGCGCTGTTGGGCGGCGTGCTGATCCTGATCGGCGCCGTCGCCATGACCAAGTTCCAGCGCGTCTACGAGGCGGCGATTCTGCGCACGCTCGGCGCGAGCACGCGCCTGCTCGGCACGATGCTGGCGCTCGAGTACTGCACGCTGGGACTGCTGGCCGGGCTGATCGGGGCGCTCGGCGCCCTGGGGCTCAGCTGGGCCGTCACGCGACATCTCTTCGATATTCCCTGGAGGCCGGCGCCGGGGCTCCTCGCCGCCGGCGCAGCGCTCACGATGCTGCTCGTCGGCGCGGTCGGCGTGATCGCCAGCGCCGACGTGCTGCGGAAGAAACCGCTGTCCACGCTGCGGGCGGAGTAGCCGCGGGAAGCCACCTCGTGGCTTCGGCCGGAAGATCCACGACCGCGCGATGGCTTCCGCCTGAAGGCGGACGGTACGAACACACAACGACCTGATCGGAGTCGACAGGCGCTGAACAGTAGGCGCTTGCCAAGTCCCAGCTTCCAATTCAACTCCCGAGGTTCTCCGAGGAGACGGGTACGCCCCGAGCCCGTTCACGGGCCACGCATCGTCGTCGGGCGGCGAATCTGTTAAGATGGGGTTTTGCCGGCGGGGCGAAAGGAGCGCCTGGGAGAAGGGACATGGATTTGGCTCCGTACAAAGAAGCACTGCTGCGGAAGCGCGGCGAAATCCTCTCGTCGGGCGGCGGCGTGAAACCGCTCCAGACTTCGATGGACACCAACTCGCGGCAAGGGGATCTGGCGGATCAGGCGAGCGGCAACAACGAAGTGCACATCCAGTTGAAGCTCAAGCAGACGGACGCGAAGATTCTCCAGGCCATCGAGGAGGCGCTCTGGCGCATGGAGAAGGGCACCTACGGCATCTGCCGGGACTGCGGCGAGCCGATCGCGCCCGCGAGGCTGAACGCCATCCCGTGGACGCGCGTCTGTATCACCTGCAAGGAAAAACAGAGCGCGTGACGGCCACCGAACTGCTCGAGCTGCTGCAGGAGCTCCACCGGGACAAGCTCACCATGCTGCGCGGGCGCATTGCCGCCGCGCGGCATGTCGGCCACTACGACTTCAACAACGCGTATCAGTACGTCATCGCGCGCGAGGACGTGCACGTCGGCTGGCTTCGCGATGCCATCCTCGACATGGGCGGCGAGCCCGGGGACGTCGCAGAACCCGCGCTCCGGGTGGAGGGCCGGGGAGACGCCGCACAGGCGGCCGTGATGCGACGGGACCGGGACGCGGCCCAGGCCTTCGTGGAGAAATGGCGCCCCCGGGTGGAGGCGATGACCCACGCACGGCACCGCAGCATGCTCCGCGTCATCCTGGGTGAAACGCTCGAACACAAGCGGTTCCTCGAGCAGGCGCTCGCCGGCCGCACCGACCTGCTGGGGCGCCGCGCGGACGGCGCCGGCACCGCTGGCGCCGTCCTGCCGACCCGATGGGTCGAATAACGGCTGCCGGGATTCCGACAACCCCGGCGAGGGACCAGGGGACCTTGGATCAGACACGCCGCGTCGCCGTCGCGCTCGGCAGCAACGTGGGCGATCGGCTGGCAGCCATCGCGTTCGCAGCCGAGCGTCTGACGCCGATCCTCTCGGATCTGAGAGTCTCCGACATTGTCGAGACCGAGCCGGAAGGGGAAGGCTTCGGAACCCAGCCCCTCTTCCTGAACGCGGTCATCGTCGGACGCAGCGATCTTGGCGCGCGCGCGCTGCTCGACGCGCTGCGCGGGATCGAGGCGGACTTCGGCCGCGAGCGGTTCTATCCCGGTGCGCCCCGCACGCTCGACCTCGACCTCGTGCTCGTCGGCGACGAGATCATCGAGGAGCCCGGCCTCCACGTCCCGCATCCCCGCTTCCGCAACAGGTTCTTCGTGCTTGGCCCCATGGCGGGGATAGCAGCCGATCTGCGCGATCCGGTAACCGGGTTGACCGTGGGCGAGCTGCTGCGGAGTCTGCTGCGGGATGAAGAGAGGTAGTAAGGAAGAAGGAACAAGGAAGAAGGAAGAAGGAACTGGCGAGGTACAGAACGAGGGGCGGAGCGCCCGGCTGAGCGCTCCGCCCCTTCCAGCTTCTAGCCTCTAGCTTCTACGTAGTCTTCTTATAGACCGCCTTCGAGGGACCGCGGCCGCCGGTGCGCTCGATGGTGAGCATCCCGTTGGCGAGCGACCAGGTCTGCGTTGATTCGGTCTCGCCTGTCTTGGTGACGACTACCAGCTTGGCCCCGTCCCATTTCGCGGTGCTGCGCTGCTCCATGCTCTCACCACCACGCCCCGTCACCGTGTTGACGCTCTCGCTGCCGTCGAGCTTGTACGTCGTCGACACGGTCCCGCCGCGCCCCTGACGCTCGACGGTCAGCATTTCGGCCGTCTGCTTGACGGTCATCTGGGCCATGCCGCCCCCGCCGCGGCCGCCGCCCCCCATCTGGCTCTGTTCCGGATCGAGCTGCCAGGTGCCGGAGAAGTCCGGCTTCTGTGCCCATGCGATGGTCGCGACCGCGAGGATCGCAGCCGCGATGACTCCGATTCTTGCCCGTTTCATGCCTCTACTCCTTGTGAGAATGATGAGATTGCCGGCCGACCCCGTCCCTCCCGCCTACAGGTATCACCCGCCAAGACAATATCCGCGCGACAGACTGTCTTCAAGACTCCCTGCCAGCATGCGTTCGTGCGCGGCGACCCGATGGCCAGACGCCAGATCTTACTCGAACCTGAGCGCCTCGATCGGATCCAGCCCGGCCGCCTTGCGGGCGGGGTAGAAGCCGAAGAACACCCCTGTCGCACCCGCGAACCCGAACGCCATGCCGATGGCGTTGCTTGGAACCGCCGTCGGCCAGGTCAGGAAGTGCTCGATGGCGGCGGAAAGGCCGTAGCCCAGCCCGATGCCGATGAACCCGCCGAAGAGGCTGATGACGACCGCCTCGACGAGGAACTGCAGCAGCACGTCGCGGCCGCGCGCGCCGATGGCCATCCGGAGTCCGATCTCACGCGTGCGCTCCGTGACCGACACCAGCATGATGTTCATGATGCCGATGCCCCCGACGATGAGCGACACGCCCGCGATTGCCGCCAGCAGGGTCGTCATGGTCTTCGTCGTCTCCGTGCGCAGGTTGGCCATGTCCTCTAGCGTGCGCACCATGAAATCGTCCGGGTCGCCGCCGGCGATCTTGTGCCGGATCCGCAGCATCTCCCTGATCGCCTCGGCCACCGGCGCGGTGTCCGCGGTGACCGCCCCGACGGTGATGTTGTTGATGTGCTGCTGTCCCTGTAGCTTCTTCTGGACCGTCGTATACGGCGTCAGAACCACGTCGTCCTGGTCCTGGCCCGTCGACGACTGGCCTCTGGACGACATGACACCGATGACCCTGAAGGGCTGATTCCTGATCCGGATTATCTGCCCCGTGGGATCGACGTCCGGTCCGAACAGCGTGTCGGAGACGAGCGACCCGAGCACGGCGACCTTCTGCGCGGTCCTCACGTCCTGCTGCGTGAAGAAGCTGCCGAATTTCGGCAGCCAGCTCCTGATGAAGACGATGTCGACGTCCGTCCCTTCGATCCTGGTGTTCCAGTTCTGGTTTCCGGCAATCACCTGTCCGCGGCTGTTCGCGCCGGCGGCGACGTACTGAACGCCCGGGATCTCGCGGAGGGCTTCGGCGTCCTCGGGCATCAGGGTGTTCGACATCCCCTGCCCCTGCCGCACGCCGCCCTGCGAGAAATTGCCGGCGTTGATGTTGATCATGTTGGTCCCGGCCGACTTGACCTGTTCCTCGATGGTGGACTGGGCCCCGCGTCCGAGCGCGACCATGGCGATGACCGCGCCCACACCGATGATCATGCCGAGCATGGTCAGCGCCGTACGCATCTTGTTGCGGTTGAGCGCCTTCAGCGCGATCCGCAGCGTCATCAGCAGCGACATGACGGTCTCCTAGGCCACCCCGCCGTGATCGGCCGTCGACGGGTCGGCCGGAACCTGCTCGTCGTCGAGGTCGTCAGGCGGTGGCAGCGCGGCGAGTTCCTTCTCGGCGTCACGTCGTTTCGGTATCGGCTGGTCGACCTGGATCCGGCCATCGCGGAACCGCACGAGCCGCGTCCCGTACTCTGCGATGTCCGTCTCGTGGGTGATCAGGATGATCGTGATGCCGCGGTCCCTGTTGAGGCGCTGGAAGATCCCCATGACCTCGATGCTCGTGCGCGTGTCGAGGTTGCCCGTCGGCTCGTCGGCCAGGATGATCGACGGCTCGTTGATGAGCGCCCTCGCGATCGCCACCCGCTGCTGCTGGCCGCCCGAGAGCTGGTTGGGGTAGTGGTGCGATCGGTCGCTCAGGTTGACGGCTTTGAGCGCCTCCATCGCGCGGCGGTGCCGCTCGACGGTCTTCATCCGGCTCCCGCCGTTGTAGAGCAGCGGCAGCTCGACGTTGTCGAGCGCCGTCGTCCGCGACAGCAGGTTGAACCCCTGGAACACGAAGCCGATCTTCTTGTTGCGAATCGCGGCCAGCTCGTCCTTCGACATCCTCGAAACGTCCTTCCCGTCGAGGAGGTACCGCCCGCTGGTCGGCCGGTCGAGACACCCGAGGATGTGCATCAGCGTGGACTTGCCAGACCCGGAGGGGCCCGTCACGGCGACGAATTCCCCGGCTTCGACGTCCAGGTTGGCGCCGCGCAGCGCCCGGACGATGACCTCGCCGACGGTGTAGGTCTTGACGAGATCGCGCACGGAGATGACCGGCATTACCGTCCCCGTCCTCCGCCGCCCGGACCGCGGCCGCCCCGCTGCGGGCCCATCAGCGGATTCTGACTGCCCCCCTGCTGGCCGGGGCGCGGCTGCTGCTCGAGGCCCGTCGTGAAGTTGACGACGACCTGCTGCCCCTCTTCCAGGTCGCCGCGGAGCAGCTCGCTGTACGTGCCGTCGGTGATGCCCAGGCGCACGCTCACAGACTTGAGCTGCTTGTCGACGTAGAGCCAGACGCGGCCGCTCGACTCGGTTGGCGGCAGCGGCGCGAACAGCGCGTCGATCGTCGTCGCACCGCTTGCGACCGCCGATCCGCCGGAGACCCCGCCGGCGATCCCACGCGAGATATCCCGCCGGCCGCCGCCCTGGTCCCCGGTCCCACGCTGGCCGCCCAGGCCGTCGCGCATGCGTGCCTGGAAACGTTCGCGTTCCTCGGGGCTCATGCTTGCCAGCCGTTCCTCCATCCGGCGCTTGCGTTCTTCGGGGCTCATGTTCGGGTCGAACCCGCCCCGTCCGCTGCGGCCGCCTTCCGCCCGATCACCGCCGCCGCGGGCTTCCGCCCCGCCTTGACCGGCGCCGGCAGGGGCCTGCTGCGAACCTCCTGCGGCAGGCTGCCCGGATGTGGGGGCACCCTCGGGCTGACGGCCACGACCGCGTCCGTTGCCCCCGGGCGCACCGGCGCCCCGGCCTCCGGCGCGCTGCAATTCCGGCGGCAGCGGCTGATTCAGCGCCGCGAACATCTCCTCGGTCGGGCGGAACCGGATCGCGGCCGAGGGCACGCGCAGGACGTTGCTCCGACGCGCGATCTCGATGCTCACGTTTGCCGTCATGCCCGGCTTCAGCTTCAACTGCGGATTCGGAACGTCGATCACCGTCGAATACACCACGACGTTCTGGACGACGGTCGGCTGCAGCCGCACCTGCTCCACGGTGCCGGTGAAGGTCTCGGTCGGGTAGGCATCGACCCGGAACGTCACGTGCTGGTTCGGCCGCATCCGGCCGACGTCAGCCTCATCGATGTTGGCGAGCACCTGCATCTCCGTCAGGTCGGCCGCGATGATATAGAGCGTCGGTGCGTTCATGCTGGAGGCTACGGTCTGGCCCGGATCCACGCTGCGCTGAATCACGATGCCGTCAATCGGCGACCTGATGACGGTGTGCCGGAGGTTGACCTCCTGCTGGTTGAGGTTCGCGCGGGCCTGTGTCAGGCCGGCTTCCGACGACTTTATCTGCGCATTGGTCATCTTGACGTTCATCTCCGCCGTCTCGAGCTGGTCCCGCGGGATGAGTTGCTTCTCCCACATCGTCTTCGCCTGTTCGTACTTGCGCTCGGTATCGGCGAGGCTGACGCGCAGCCGCTCCAGATCTGCCTCGGAACGGATCACGTTGGCGCGCTGCTGCTCGATCTGCGTTTGGATCAGCGACGGGTCCAGCCGCGCGATGACCTGACCCTGCTTGACGATGGAGTTGAAGTCCGCGTACATGTCCTGCACTAGGCCGGAGACCTGCGTCCCGACCGCCACGGTCGTAACGGCCTGCAGCGTCCCGGTCGCCGCGACCACGTCGACGATGTCGCCGCGGGAGACGGGGAGCAGCATGGCCTGCGGTTCGGGCCCCGCGCGCCTCATGTAGTAGGCGCCGGCGCCTGCGCCGATGGCGACGAGCACGAGGATGATGGTAATCAGCTTTTTCATGATGGCTCTCAGTGTTTGACCGCCGCCGGGCGCAGTCCCTTCCAGCCTTCCTCGAAAATCGTGTAGATCGTCGGCACGAACACCAGCGTGATCACGGTCGAGGCGGCCAGACCGCCGATCACCACGCGCGCCAGCGGGGACTGCAGTTCGCCCCCCTCCCCGATCCCCAGCGACATCGGCACCAGGCCGAGAATCGTCGTCGTGGTCGTCATCAGAATCGGCCGGAGCCTGGTGCGGCCGGCCTGCTCGACCGCCTGCCGGAGGGGCACACCGTCCCGCCGCCTGAGCACGTTCGTGTAGTCCACGAGCAGAATGGCATTACTTACGACGATGCCGGCCAGCATGATTACCCCGATGTAGGCCTGGAGGCTGAAGGTCGTGCCCGTCAGCTTCAGCGCCAGCACCACACCGATCGACGCCAGGGGCACCGAGAACATGATGATGAACGGGTCGCGCAGCGACTCGTACTGTGACGCCATGACGGCGTAGACGAGGACGACCGCCAGGATCAGAATCAAGCGCAGCTGGTTGAACGCCTCGGCCTGCTGTTCGACCTCGGCGCCGAACCCCACGTGGAACTGCGGTGACACCCGGACCTCGTCGAGCCGGCTGTTGACGGCCCGTACGGCGTCGCTCAACGCCACTTCGGGTTCGGCCGTCACCCGGAGAATCCGCTCCTGGTTCTTCCGCTGGATCTCGGTCGGGCCGGACTGGTTGCGCAGGGTGAGCAGGTTCTTCGCCTGCAGGACCTGGCCGGACGGCGTGTTGATCAGCACGTCGTTGATGTGCTCGACGCGCTCGCGATCCTCCTCGCGCAGCCGCACGATGATCGGGTATTCCTTGCCCTGGAGCCGGAAGAACGCGGCCTGCGTGCCAGCGACGCTGGTCCGGATGCTGTCGGCGACGTTGGTCACGCTGAGGCCGAGGAGCGCGGCCTTCGGCCGGTCCACCTCGATCGCCAGCTCCGGCCGGCCTTCTTCGCGGCTCACGCGGGCGTTGCGCACCTCGGGCACCTTGTCCATGATGTTCTTGGCGGCCGCCGAGATTTCCCGCGCCTCCTGCAGGTCGTCGCCGCGGATCTCCAGGGAGAGGCGGCTGTCGCCGCCGCCCATCAGCCGGTTCATCTGGAAGTTGCCGCCCGACGCCCGCGTGCTGATGATCACGCCGGGAATGACGCCGGTGAGCTGCCGGTTGAGATCGCGCGCGATCTGCTCGCTCGATCGCTGCCGCGACTTCTGGTCCACCAGCCGGAGCGTGGCCTGGGTCCGGTTCGCCGATCCGCCGAAGCCGCCCGAGCCCGCCTGCGTGATGATGGTATCGGCCTCCGGCACGTACTCGCGGAGCATCGATTCGAGCCGCAGCGCCACGTCGTGCGCCCGCTCGATGCGGGTGCCTACCGGAAGCTCCGCAGACACGCTCACCTCACCCTCGTCGGCCTGCGGCATCAGCTCGACGCCGATGGTGGGGAGAATGAGCACGGCCGCCACGACCATCCCCGTGCCCAGGCCGATGATCGACGGCCGGTGCTGGAGCGCGCCGTGCAGCACGCCCCGGTAGGACTCGTCCAGCCTGGCCAGCGCGCGCTCGCTCGCCGTGAAGAGCCTGCCCAGTACGCCCGTGCGCTGCTCGGCCGGCGCCGGCAGCTTCAGCAGGCGCGAGCACAGCACCGGCACGATCGTTACGGCCACGAACAGCGACATCGAGAGCGAGAACATCACGACGATCGCCAGCTGCTTGAACATGATGCTCGACACGCCCGTCAGGAACAGCAGCGGGACGAACACGGCGACGTGCGTCAGCGTCGAGGCCACGATGGCGCTCCAGACCTCCTCGCTGCCCTCGATGGCGGCCTGCATGCGCGGCTTGCCCATCTCCATGTGCCGGAAGGTGTTCTCCAGCACCACGATGGAAGCGTCCACGATCATCCCGACGCCGAGCGCCAGGCCGCCGAACGTCATCGTGTTGAGCGTGAAGCCGCCGAAGTAGAGCAGCGCGAACGTCCCGATGATCGAGATCGGAATCGAGCTGCAGATGATGAACGTGGACCGCAGGTTGCGCAGGAACACGAAGATGATCAGCACGACCAGCGCGGCGCCGAGGAGGGCCGCCTCGCGGACGGCCGCGATCGACCGCTTGATGAAGCGCGAGCTGTCGTCGAGCATCTCGAGCCGGATCCTGGGCACCTGCATGTTGATGCGGGCGACTTCCGCGCGGACCGTATCGGCCACGGCCACGGTGTTCTGTCCGGACTGCTTGGTCACGCGCAGCCGGACCCCCGGCCGTCCGTTGATCCGCGTGAACGACCGCATGTCCTCCGTCGTGTCGCGCACGTCGGCGATGTCCCTCAGATACACAGGGACGCCTGCGCGGGTCATGACGACGAGGCTGCGGATCTGCTCGAGGTTCACGAACTGCCCCTGGCTCCGCAGCAGATACGTCCGGTCCCCTTCATCGATCTCGCCGAGCGGGACGTTCTGGTTCTCCGACCGCAGGAGCTGGATGATGCGGTTGACCGGCAGCTCGAGCGCCGTGATCTTTTCCCGCGACAGCTCCACCCTGATCTGTCTGCGAAGTCCGCCTTCCACGCTCACCGACGCCACGCCGGGCACGCGCTCGATGCGCGGCGCGAGGTCGTTCTCCGCGATCTCGCGGAGCATCACGCGATCGAAGTCGCCTTCGACGCCGACGCTCAGGATCGGGGATGCATTGGCGTCGAACTTGAACATCACCGGCGGATCGGCTTCCTCCGGCAGCCGCCCGCGGACCCGGTCCAGCCGGTTGCGCACGTCGTCGGCGGCCTCGTTCAGGTCCATGCCCCAGGCGAAGTGCAGCGTGACGCGGCTCGAGCCTTCCTGCGACGTGGATTCGAGCCGCTCGAGGCCGCCGACGGCGCTCACCGCCTGCTCGATCGGCCGCGTGACCAGCTCCTCCATCTCGAGCGGGCCGACCCCCGGATAGCTGACGCGGACGGTCAGGCTCGGATACGTCACATCCGGCATCAGGTCGACCGGCAGCCGCGCCAGCGACATCACGCCGAGGAGGATGACGACACCGCTCAGCATGAACATGGTGACCGGACGGTGGATCGCAATCCGCGGGATGCTCATCGGGTTCCTCCCCCTCGCCGGCCGTCCGGTCCCGCCGTGCCACGCGCGCCGCGTCCGGAGCGCCGCCCGCCGCCGCCGCCGGCCGCCACGATCCGGTCGTCGGTCTTGAGCGCGCCGGCGCCGGTCGTGATCACCTGGGCGCCCTCGGTCAGACCCGATACGATCTCGATCCGCTCGCCGTCGCGAATCCCGGTCTTCACTGGCAGGAACTTCGCGACCATCACCTCCTGCTCGCCCCCGCGGGAGGCGGGCGCCGGGCCCTCCGGCGGAGCGGACACGAACACGCCGTCGGTGCCGTCCACGTTGATGACCGCCGCGCGAGGCACCGTGAGGGCATCGCGCCGGCTGTCGACCGTCAGCTCCACCCGGGCGTACATGCCGGGCTTCAGCCGGAAGCCGGGATTCGGCACTTCGATCTCCATCTCCGCGGTCCGGGTGGCCGGGTCGAACACGGGCGCGAGGCGGCTGACCTTGCCAACGAACTTCTCGCCGGGGAAGGCATCGACCTCCACCCGTGCCGGCGTGCCGACCGGCACGCGTTTGAGGTCGCGCTCCACGAGGTTGGCGACCATCCGGACCGTCGCGATGTCGACGACCGACACGACGGGCGCGTTGGTGCTGGCAAACGCGCCCGGATCGAGGAACCGCTTGCCGACGAACCCATCGACCGGCGACACGATGATCGTGTTGGAGAGCGTAATCCGCAGCTCGTCGAGCCGCGCCTTCGACTGCTCGAACTGCGCGCGCGCGAGATCGACCTGCGCCAGCGCCGCCTCGTAGCGCGCCTGCGTGTCGTCGTAGGTCTGCTGCGGCAGCAGCTGGCGTTCGAAGAGGCTGCGCGAGCGCTCGAGGTTGGTCTCCGCCAGCTTGAGATCGGCCTGGCGCTGGCGGATCGAGGCCTGGGCGACCTGGTAGGAGGCTTCCGCCTGGCGAACCTGCTCCTGGATCTCCCGGTCCTCGACTCTGGCGATGACCTGGCCCCGCCGCACCGGATCGCCCAGCCTGACGGAGACCGATTGCAGCCGGCCGTTGACCCGTGGGACGACCTGGACGGTGGCGGCGCCGATCAGGTTGCCGACGACGAGGACGTGCTCGGAGACCGGGGCGCGCGTGACCGCCGTGAACTCGACCGGCATCGGCGGCCGCACGCCGCTGGCGCCGCGACCGCGCCCTCCTGGCTGGTACGACGGCGCCTGCCCGGGATCCTCCGGGCCGCCGCCGTTGCGGTTGTAGACTACGACGCCCGCCAGCGCGAGCACGGCCACGATCACGATGACCACCGATTTACGCATCACGCACCAGAACGAATGGCTGCCGCCCTATCGCGGGCTGATCTGAACGCGCTCGTAGTCCACCAGCGCGCGGCGGTAGTTGAGGAGCTGCCGCAACTCGCTGTTCCGGGCGTCGTTCAGATCGCGCTGCGCCTGGACGACCTCGAAGTTGGTCGCCATGCCGACGTCGAACTTGCTCTGCGCCGCCTCGAGCCGCTTCGCGGAGAGTTCCCGCGACGCCTGCGCGGCCTGCAGCGACTCCCACGAATTCTGGACCGCCAGCACCGCGGCGGTCACTTCGGTGGCGATCTGCAGCTCGCTCGCCTTGATCTGGGCCTGGTTCTGCTGAATGATGAGCCGCTGGCGCGCCATGTTAGCTTCCGCCGCGCTTTCGCCGAGCGGGTAGCTGAACTGCAGCGACACGTTCCACGTCGGAGCATCCCAGCTGCCGATGTTCCTGAGTGCGTCGAGGTAGCCGCCCCGCACGATCGGGATCGACGGGTTGAGCGGAATCGAGGTCCCGCCGCGGCCGTCGAGTTGATAGGTCGTCACCAGATTCAGCGAGGGAAGCGACGAGTTCCGCAGCCCGCGCAGGCTGACGTTTGCGCTGTCGATGTTCTTGCGGCTGGCCTGGAGATCCGTCCGGTTCTGCAGCGCATTCCGCACCGCGGTTTCCAGGTCCACCGGCTCCTGGATCGGGGACGGCCGATCGACGGGATTGATGGTGACGTTCCACAGTTCATCGTCGGTCCCGCTGACGATCAGGCGCTTGAGCGCGAGCTCGTTGTTCTGAAGCGTCGCCTGCTGTATGACGAGCTGCTGCCGGCGCGTCGCCTCTTCGGCTTGGGCCTGTACCACGTCGATCGGCGCCATCGTGCCGATTTCCACCCGTGCCCTGTTGTCGTCGACCAGCTTCGACGCCAGCTCGAGCGAGCGCTGCGCCGCCTCGACGGCCTGGTACGCGTACACCAGTTCCCAATAGGCACTGCGTACCTGGGCGACGGTGCTGGCCGTGGTTGCCCGGAGATCGAGCTCTGCCACGTCCTGCTGGATCATCGTCGTCTCGAGCGAGGACCGCGTGTTGTCGAATCGGAAGTTCTGGAGCAGCGGCTGCGTGTACTGAGCCCGCAGCGTGGACCCGAAGCTCGGATTGAACGTCGCGTTGTTGCGGTCGGTGAAGACGCGGTTGTTGGTCCAGTTCACCGAATAGCTCCCGCCGTGGAACGGGAGGGACTGGTTGATGCCGCCATTCCAGTTCCTCGTGTCGTTGTTCACCCGGACACCACCCTCGACCGTCGTCGTGGGGAGCTGCGTCTGCGAGTTGTTGGAGAAGCTCATGTTCAGGTTCGGGCGGTAGCTTGCGCGGGTAGCTGCCAGCGAGTAGTCGTACGTCCGCGGGGTGAGCCGCTGCGAAGCGAGCGCAAGATTCCGTTCGAGCGCTCGCGCGACCGCCTGATCCGCCGTCAGGTCCACGCTCGGCCCCTGCGGGCCGGCCGCCGCGGGCTGCGTGCCCTGCGGCGCCGCTGGCATCTGCGCCAGCGCCTGCTGGATGAGTGCCCTCACGCGCTCGGGCGACGGGTCCTGGGCCAGGGCAGGTGTCGCCATGCTTGCGGCCAGCGCGGCCGCGATCCCGAAGTGTGCGGTCTTGCTCACGATCCCTCCTGAGGTGCAGCGGTCTTCCGAATCCGAAAAACAGAATATGACATGGCGCCGCGGCTCAGCGCGTAGTGGTTCAGTGCCTGTTGTCCTTGTCGCGATCGGCCTGCTTGCGGCGCGCCTCCGCCCGCCGGGCGCGAAGAGCTTCCATCTTGGGCCGCTGTTCGGGCGAGAGTACCTGGCGGATCCTGTAGAGCATCACCGTGCGGGTCGTGGTCATTTCCGCGCGGAGCTTCTCGACGCGGTCCACTTCGCGCGTGAGGGTCGCCACATCGATGACCCCTTCCATCGTCTTCGACAGCGCCTTCTCGAGCCGGTCCAGCTCGCGCGATTTCGCCCGCAGCTCCGGCAGCGTCGACTCGAAGATCCGGTCGATCTCCGCCGACTGCTGGTCCGTGATGCCCAGCTCCGTGCGGTCGTCCGGGTTGATCCACCACTTCCACCGCTGATCCTGCGGGCGGCCCTCACGACTCTGCCGCTGGTCCTGGCGATGGGGTGTTTCGTTCGCCTGGGTGGACCCCGTTGCGGCAGCCGGGACAAGCCATAGCACCGCCGAAAGAAGCCACAAGCACTGTCTGGACATGTTCTTCTTGCTCCAGTCCACGATCACAGCGCTATTACGACCTGACGGAATCGCACGTTTACCCGGATCAGGTACGAAAAGCGTCATTTCAGCATGCGGTGAGCTATATAAGGTATTGATAATACGCCAGATGTCTGCTGGCAACGTGCTTGCACACCGACTGCCGGAAGGGGCTCCCCCGGGAAGGAGCGGTCGTGTCAAGGCGCTCAATGGTGCCCTGGATCCTGGCGGGACTGCTGCTGGCCGCGTATGGCCTCAGCCGCGCGAACGACCGCGAAGTCAGGTTGACGGCCGAGGTCAGCTCCGCCGACCACGAGCTGGGTGAAGGCTACTTCTCGCTGGGAGGAGACGCGACGTTCGTGGTCAAGCCGGGCTCGGACCTGTTCCGCTTTCTGTCGAGCCACAGGGGGCAGAAGATCACCATCCTGCTGACCGAGGGCGAATCCCGGCATTTGTCCAAACTCAAACGTTAGCCGGGCCTCCCGCCTCCTTCCCTCTTCCTTGATTTGCCATCACGTCGAGCTTCTGAATCACCTGCCCGATGATGCTGTTCGGCGTCGAGGCTCCGGCCGTCAACCCTATGACGACGGGCCCGGCCGGCGGCAGCCATTGGCGGGCGACCGCCCGGCAGCCAGCCGATGTGGAGGGGGCTCCGACGGGACGATGGTGAATCTCGTCCGGCGACGCGAGTGATTCTGGATCGGCGATGTGAAACGTCCGGACCTGCTCCGCGCAGATCCGTGCGAGGTTGCAGGTGTTGCTGCTGTTGTACCCGCCGATGACGATCATCAGGTCGAGCCGATGCGCCGAGAGCAGCTCGACCACGGCGTCCTGCCGCTCCTGCGTCGCGCTGCAGATGGTGTCGAACGCCCGGAAGTGTTCCGCGAGCGCCTGTTCGCCGTAGCGGTCCACCATCGCCGCGCGGATCATCTCGCCGATTTCGAGCGACTCCGACATCAGCATCGTTGTCTGGTTGGCGCAGCCGACCTGCCGGAGGTCCCGGTCGGGGTCGAAGCCGGGCGAGGCGGACTCGCCGAAGCGGGTAAGGAATGTCTGGCGGTCGCCGCTGCGCCGGATGTAGTCGCAGACGATCTCCGCTTCCGCGCGATCGAGCACCACGAGAAAACGGCCCTCGGGATACTGAAGCGCCTGGGACGCGGTGGCACGCGTCTCCTCGTGCTTCACCTTGCCATGGATGATCGAGGTGAACCCGTCCCGCGCGTAGCGAACGACGTTCTTCCAGACGTTGAGCACCGAGCCGCAGGTCGTGTCGACCAGCGTGCACCCCTGGGCCGTGAGCCGGGCCATGTCGCCCACGGTAACGCCGAAAGCGGGGAGGATGACGACATCGCCCGGACCGAGCCCGTCCCAGGCTTCGCCAGGATCGCTCAGGAACCGGATTCCGGCAGCCCGGAGACGCTCGTTGACGTGCGGGTTGTGGATGATCTCCCCGGTCAGGAACACGTTCTGACCAGGGAACCGGCGCTGCGCCTGATACGCATAGTCCACGGCGCGATCGACGCCGTAGCAGAAGCCGAATTCGCGGGCGAGGTGAACGGTCAGACGGCCCGAAGAGTGCTGGAAGTCGTTGATCCGGACATCGTCGACGATCGAGCTGTGGTAGGCAGCGGCCAGATCGCCGGCCACCGCCTGCTTCATGTCCAGGCCTTTTCGGAATATCAGCGGCTGTGGAGACGCCACGTTCTAGTTGAAGTAAGTGCCCTGGGAGTAGGAAGTTGGAGATTGCGCGTCGACACCGCTCCGTCTCTAGCGATCCAGATCCCGCACGCGCGGCGTCATGTCGTCGAGCGGGTGCAGAGGGGCATAGGGAATGCGCCGGACGCCCGCGCCGAGCTCCCCGTAGAACAGTGCTTCGTCGTCGGCAGTCGCGCTGACCGGTTGCACGGCGCGGCTGCGCGAGGCGAGGCTGGCGGGCGCTGTACGCTGGTCCGTACCGGATCCCGACCCGCCGGGCGTCAGGGCGGTGCGGAGGTCGAACACCTGGCCGGCCAGCACGCCGATGAGCAGGCCCGCAGCGGCAGCCGTCGCGATCCACCGCTGCGTGAAGGACCGCCGGGAGGTGACAGGGCCGCGGACCCGCGGGAACGCGATGACGCGGGCCGGGCGTTCGAGCGCCTCGAGCCGGCGGCGGATCTGCGCCTGCTGGGCCGCGAGCCGTTCGGGGGGAAACGCCGCGTCAGCTTCCGCATGCGCGTCGTCACGAACGCCCTCGAGCCACTGGACGAGCTCCGCATACCGCGTGCGGCACGGCGCGCACGCGTGCAGATGCGGGTGCGTGCCGGTTCGGGTCCCCCCGGCGCACCAGATCCGGGTCAGGGCAGCCTCGTCGAGGTGCCGGCTGGTGTCGGT
>DATIEW010000156.1:0-12974 GCA_035455585.1 Vicinamibacterales bacterium
TGCCCCTCTGGTTCAGCCGTGGCCTGGCGGGTGTTCTCAGCAACACGCTGGTACGGGACGACCATGTGCTCGTCGGTGCGCCGATCCCATGGAAGCTGCTGCGGTTGCGCGAAACGCCGCGGTTCCCGCTCGAGAAGTTCCTGACCATCACCCGCCGATCGCCGGAGTTAGCCGGTGCGAGCCGGCTCGAGACGTTCGACGCGCAGGCCTGGGCGTTCGTGCACTTTCTGATGTTCGGCGAGAATCGCAGGCACGTCGAAGCCCTGAACCGTTTCGCGCAGCTCGTGAGCGCCGGCCGGGATCCGCAGACGGCCCTCGCCGAGACCCTTGGTCCCGCCGACGCGCTCGCGGGTTCGTTTGCGAGCTACATCGACCGCAGCCTGTTCACGTACAGCAAGCTCGAGCTTGACGTGAGTGTCGAGCGCGAGCGCTTCCCGGCGCGGAAGCTGGTGGACGCCGAGTCGGCAGCCATTCGAGCGGGATTCCATGCCGCCATGGGTCGTCCGAGGGAGGCGCGCGCGCTGATCGCCGAGGCGCAGAAGGCCGACCCGTCGTTTCCGGAGAGCCACGCCGTCGAGGCGCTGCTGCTCGACGTCGAGCAGAAGCCGGACCAGGCGCGGGCCGCGCTCGCGAAAGCCGTGGAGCTCGGATCGACGTCGGCGTACGCGCACTATCGCCTCGCTGGGCTGCTGTGGCGTCCGGATGCCGAGCGCGAGACGCTCGTCGAAATCGAGAAGCGGCTGCACCGGGCCATAGAGTTGAACGATCGGTTCGCGGACGCCTATTCCTGGCTCGGCGAGATCAAGGCGGTGCTCGACTCCGGTAACGGCATGGGGCTCGTCGGGCGTGCGATTTCGCTCGAACCGCGCCAGGCGCGCCATCGCTTGCGCGCCGCGTTCGTGCTCGCCCGCCAGCAGAAGCTCGACGAGGCGGGGTGCAGGCCCGGACCGCGCTGGCGCTCGCCGACTCGGACGAGGAGCGGCAGCGGGCGCAGGAGCTGCTGGATCGGATTGCCAAAGCGAAAGGCGGTGGAAGCCGGCTCAGGAAGGGAGAGCCTCTCGTTCCAGACTCAAAGGGTGGAAGCGTCCGGTGACGCCGTCGACGAGGATGGAACGATCCGGACGCTTCACGCATTCGACGATCCAGAACGGCTTCCGGATCAGCTCCCGATCGACGACGTCCCTGTCAGGAGCGACGAGCGCCTTCGTCCTGTTCTTCACGACGTAGGCGACGTAGCGCTCGGCGATGCCCCGTGCTTCGTCTTCGGCCAGCCGCGGCTCCACGACGTCGCCGTCACCGGCTTCCACGCGCTCGAGCGCGAAGCGGTCCGACGTCGACGCCACGCGCGTGCGCGCATCGACGAGACAGGATACCTGCAAGGCAGTCTCGCCCAGGAGCGTTCGAGCCCTGTAGCGGAGCCGAAACCAGAAGTAGGGATAGTAAAGCCTTCTTCGTACGAAAGGCGTACCGCCGCCGCACACCGACCGGAAGACCTGCAACGCTTCTGTGGAGGTCACCCCGCCCCGGATGGCGACGATTTCCTGCGTCACTTCTTTCCCTCTCGAATCATCGACTCGATCTCTTCGGCCTCGGGTCTCAACGTGAAGTCGAACATCGCGGGCATCTCCTCCGGGATGGGTCCCACACGGGCCGTCTCCTCCATCGCCCCCAGGATGTGCTTCGGCACGGGAGACATGTTCTGCGTAGCGAGGCTCACCACGACGATGGCCAGCGTGGACGCCGCGAGGCCAGCCGTCACGGGCGCCAGGGTCGTCGCCGTCGCGAGACCGGCGAGCTCCCACGCCACCGACGTCACCGCGCCGGCCACCATCGATGCGATGGCCCCGGGTGTATTCGCTTTCTTCCACCAGACAGCGCAGACGAAGGCCGGCGCGAAGGCGCTTCCGAGCACCGACGTCGCGAAGATGACCACGAACGCCACAGCCGGAGGCTCCACGAGGGCGACGAAGTACCCGATGACGCCGATCGCGAGGATGAGGAGTCGCGACACCAGGACCATCTGCCGCTCGGACGCCTTCGGATTGATGAAACGCTCGTAGAGATCGCGCGAGGCTATCGAGCCCGTCTGCAGCAGCAACGAATCCGCCGTCGACATGATGGCGGCCATGATCGCGGCCATGACGATGCCGGTGGCGGCCGGGGGGAGCAGTGTGCGCGCGACCTCGATCAGGGCAAGCTCGGGATCGTCGAGGCTGGGAAGAATCAGGATCGCCAGGATGCCGACGAGATAGGGTGAGGAGACGAAGAGGAGGTTCCAGCCGGTGGCGTAGGCGCCGGCGAGTCGCGCCGTGGCGGGCCGCCTCATCGCCATGTGTCGGGTCACGACGTGGGGCCAGCCCATGTACCCGGCCGAGAACACGAGAACGGCGCCCGCGACCACGCCCCATTGCCCTTCGAAGCCCAGCCCCCGGCCCCAGATCGAGAGAATCGTCGGATCGATCGCGGCGAGGGCGTGGTTCGCGGCGGTGAAGCCTCCCACGTGAGCGAGCGCCGCGGCGAGAATCCACACGACACCGACGATCATGACCAGGCTCTGGAAGAAATCGGTGTAGGCGACGGCCAGATAGCCGCCGAGGAACGTGTAGATGATGATGATCGACAGAGCGATGAGGAGCGCCCAGGAGTAGTCGAGCCCCGTGACGAGCGCCATCCCCTTGCCGCCCGCGATGAACTGCGCCAGCACGTAGAACGCGAGCAGGAAGACCGACAGGCTTGCCGCGATGAGTCGTGTGGCAGATGAGGGGTAGCGGCCTTCCAGGTACTCGATCGCCGTGAGGGAGCCCATGACCTGGGAGAGCTTGCGCATGCGCCGGCCGATGACGGACAGGTTGAGCACCCCTCCCCCGATGTCACCGGCGGCAAACCAGAGAGACCAGTAGCCGGTCGTATACGCGAGCGACCCCGCGCCCAGGAACATGTAGCCGCTCATCGACGTGCTCTGGAGCGTCAGCGCCGTGACGAGAGGTCCCACGTCCCGTCCGCCAAGCAGGAAGCCTTCCAGATCCTCGCTGGCCCCCTGGCGCATCGCCCAGAAGCCGATGCCGAGCACCACGACGTAGTACAGGACGAGAAACGCGATGACGGTCGCGTTCACCGCTCCTCTCCGTCGCGCTCCCAGCTTCGGGACAGGAGCAGGAACCCGATCGTGTAGAGAATCCAGAAGAGCGGGAATCCGAAGACGAGCAAGAACGTGCTCAGAGGCAAGCCGAACATGGCTGACACCTTGATTGCATCAGGATCCACGGGGAGACGACAGGGAACCTGAACGCCCGTTTGGGGTTCGCGAGCCGGTCGGTCAATCGAACCCCCATTATCACACCTGGAGGGGTACCGGCAGTTCCGCGTCGTTCGCACCAGCGGGCCGCTCGACCTGCCGGCGGAGTGCTGGGAACACTGACGCCGTCGCGGCGCACGGTTGTCTTCTCCTGTATTCCGCAGGTTAGTGACTCTCGTCCATGACGAGCGACCGGGACGGAAGGCGTGTAACATCGGTTCCAATGGCGATGGATTCTCCGTCTGCGGTTGCCTGCCGGGGTCTCGTGAAGCGCTACGGCGACGTCGTGGCGGTCGACGGCCTCGACCTCGACGTCGGCCGTGGCGAATGTTTCGGTATGCTCGGTCCCAACGGCGCAGGAAAGACGACGACCGTCGAGATCTTCGAGGGCTTGAGAGATCCCGACGCCGGGGACGTGGAGGTCCTCGGCGACCGCTGGCGCGGCGACGGTCTGGTCCTGCGCGCCCGTCTCGGCATCCAGCTCCAGGAGACGAAGTTCCCCGAGAAGCTGCGTGTCCACGAGATCGTGACGCTCTTCCGCAGCTTCTATCCGAGCGGGTTGGCCGTGTCCGACGTGCTCGCCCTGGTCGGTCTGGAAGAGAAGGCCGGCGCCTACGTGCGCACGCTGTCGGGCGGACAGAAGCAGAGGCTGTCGCTCGGCTGCGCGCTCGTCGGCGATCCGGAGCTGCTCTTCCTGGACGAGCCGACCACTGGGCTGGATCCGCAGTCGCGCCACCAGACGTGGGAGATCGTCGAAGGTCTCAAGGCGCGCGGCCGGACGGTGCTCCTGACCACACACTACATGGAGGAGGCGGCGCGTCTGTGCGACCGGGTGGCGGTCGTCGACCACGGGAAGGTGATCGCGCTCGGCACGCCGCGCGAGCTCGTGGCCTCCCTCGGCGCGGAGCACGTCATCGAATTCGACGTCGACGAGAGCCGCTCCGGCGCGCTGCCGGACGATGTGCTGCGGCTGCTGCCGAGCGTGGAGGCGGTGGCCCGCGAGGGTGAGAGCTGGCGCCTCACCGTACGCGAGGTGCACAGGGCGGTTCCGGCGCTGCTGGCGCTCCTGACGGAACGCGGCGCGGAGCCGACGCGCCTGACGACCCATCACGCGACGCTCGAAGACGTGTTCATTGCCTTGACGGGCCGGAGGCTGCGCGATGTCTGAATCGAAGCCGACCTACCGGGTCCGCGGCGCGCTGACCGAGCTGACGCTGGCCCGTGTCCGGGAGCTCGGCCGTGAGCCCGAGGCCATCTTCTGGGTCTTCGTCTTTCCGATCATCCTCGCGGCCATCCTCGGCGTGGCGTTTCGAAGCCGGCCTCCCGACACGCTGCCCGTCGCCGTGGAGGCGGGACCGCATGCCGAGGCGCGGCGGGCCGTCCTCGCGGCCGGATCCGATCTCGCGCCGCGCGTGCTCGATGGGGCCGAGGCGCGGCACGCGCTCGCGCGCGGCCATGTCGTACTGGTCGTCTCGGCCGACGACCCGCCGGCCTACGCCTACGATCCGACGCAGCCCGAGAGCCGGGCGGCGCGTCTCGCCGTCGACGCCGCGCTCCAGCGCGCGGCGGGGCGCACCGACGCCTTCACGCCACGTCAGGTGGAACTCACCGAGCCCGGGACGCGCTACGTGGACTTCCTGGTGCCGGGCCTGCTCGGCATGAACCTGATGGGCACCGGCATGTGGGGCATCGGCTTCTCGCTCGTCGTCGCGCGAAACGGCAACCTGCTCAAGCGGCTGGTTGCCGCGCCCGCCCGGCGGAGCTACGTGCTCGCCGCGCAGCTGACCTCGCGCCTCCTGTTCCTGGTTCCGGAGGCAGGGGCGCTGCTGCTCTTCGCGTACTACGTGCTCGCGGTCCCGCTGCGCGGATCGGTCGTCCTCCTGATCGGCGTGTCCCTCCTGGGTGCGCTCGTGTTCAGCGGGCTCGGCCTGCTGACCGCCGCGCGGCCGCGGACGATCGAAGGTGTCTCGGGCCTCATGAACTTCGTCATGGTGCCGATGTGGGTCTTCTCGGGGATCTTCTTCTCGACCGAGCGTTTCCCCGTGGCGATGCAGCCCTTCGTACAGGCCCTGCCGCTCACGGCGCTCAACGATGCGCTGCGCGGCGTGATGCTCGACGGCAGCAGCTTCATGATGCTGCTGCCCGAGCTGGCGCTCCTCGCGGCATGGGGAGCGGTGAGCTTCGTCCTGGCGCTGAAGTTCTTCCGATGGCAGTGACCCTGGAGGCCACGGAGGGGACGGAGAGAACGGAGGTCAACACGGAGGAACGGAGTGAACGAAGAACGAACGAAGGGCACACCCGCTGATACAGCACTGCACCCCGGGTGGCGCCGCGCGACCGGGCCGGCTTCGCCGGCCGCGCCACCGGGGGCGCGGATGCTCAGGCCCTGCCCCACTCCGTTCAGCCCAAGGTCCTCCTGATCTCCTGACCTCCTGTTAAGGTAATAGAGTAACCGCCTGCAGCTCGTCCGTGGCGACGGGTCGCAGGCTCGAGTTCCACGGGAGGCAAAAGTGCGAAAACTCCATGTCGTTGTCGTCGCGGTGCTGATGTGCGGTATCGCTCCGCTCGCTCAGGAAACGGAACAGAAACGGCTGCGCGAAAGCGGAACCGTCATGAAGGAGATCCTCGATGTCCCCGACAACATCCCGCAGGAACTCGTGGACAAGGCCGAGTGCGTCATCGTCTTTCCGTCCGTCGTCAAGGCGGCCATCGGCATCGGTGGGAGCTACGGCCGTGGCGCGATGACGTGTCGAAGCGGCAAGGACTACACGGGACCCTGGTCCGCCCCCGCGATGTACGCGCTCGAAGGGGCCAGTATCGGATTCCAGCTGGGTGGGCAGGCCACGGACTTCGTCCTGCTGGTCATGAACGATAAGGGGGCCAGGTCGGTGCTCACCAGCAAGGTGAAGCTCGGCGCCGAGGCCTCCGCAGCCGCCGGACCGAAGGGCCGCTCGGCTGCGGCGGCGACCGACGTCGTGATGAAGGCCGAGATTCTGAGTTACTCGCGATCCAGGGGGCTGTTCGCGGGCGTGTCGCTCCAGGGGTCGACGTTGCGCGACGACGGAGGAGCCAATGAGAATCTCTACGGCAGGGAACTGAGCGCACGCCAGATTGTCGTGGAGGGCGCGGTCAAAGCCCCGCCCGCGGCGAAGGAGCTCATCGACGTGCTCAACAAACGGTCGCCGAAGAACCGCTCCGGGAACAGCTGAACGGCCCCGCCCTGCTGTAGAATCCGGCGGGAATGGCGAAGAAGCGGGTCGTGCGGCGGCGGAAGAAGGTCAGCGCCGGATCCGTTGGCCTGACCGCCGCCGAGACCGCTCAGGTCGATGACCCATCGGCGCGGGCGCTGGCGGCAGGGATCGCCGGCGACGAGGGGAGCGTGCTGGCGTCGTATCGCGAGCCCTTCGGGGGGACGACCGTCCTGCTCGCCGCGCTTCCGATCGACGCCGTCGAACCGACGCCGTATCAGCGCGATCCCTCGGAGCCGCACGTGAAGCGGCTCATGACGGTGATCGAGACGCTCGGGCGGTTTCTGGATCCGATCGTCGCGGTCCGCCGGGACGGAGGCTACTGGACGCCGAACGGCAACCACCGGCTGCAGGCGATGCGGAAGCTGGGCGCGAAATCCGTGGTCGCGCTCGTGGTGCCCGATCCGGAGGTGGCGTTCAAGATCCTCGCGCTGAACACCGAGAAGGCCCACAACCTGAAGGAGCGATCACTCGAGGTGATTCGCATGCTGCGCGCGCTGGCCGCCGAGCGCTCGTCGCAGCACGAGCGCGAGTTCGCGTTCGAATTCGATCAGCCGGCCTTCCTGACGCTCGGTGCAGCCTACGAGCAGCGTCCCCGTCTGAGCGGCGGCGCGTATAACTCCGTGCTGCGCCGTATCGACGAGTTCCTCGACGAGCGCCTTCCGCAGGCGGTGAAGGAGCGCGAACGGCGCGCCGCGCGCCTGCTTGCGATCGACGACGAGGTGGGGCGGATCGTCGACGCGCTGAAGAAGCGAGGCCTCACCAGCCCGTACCTCCGTCCGTTCGTCGTGGCGCGCATCAACCCGATCCGCTTCTCGAAGTCCACCGAGTTCGACTTCGACGAGGTGCTCGGGCGGATGCAGAAGAACGCGGCGAAGTTCAACGTCGAGAGAATCAGACAGGAAGACGTCGTCCGTGCCGCAGGCGGTCCTGTCGACGACGCGGAATAGAGGACCCAACTCCCAACGTCCAGTTCCCTCCTGAGATCTGCCCTTGTCCCTTCTCCCTTGTCCCTTCTCCCTTCCCGTTGGGGCCGGTGCTACACTGCGTTCGCCATGTCTCGCCATGCTCCAGCACTGCTGATCGCGTGCGTCCTCGCCGCTCCGCTCGCGACGGTCCGGCAGCCCGCACAGTCCGGCCCTTTGCGCTTCCGCGTGACGCTTCCAGCCGCGTCAGGCGGCGCGGCGCTCGACGGCCGCCTGCTCGTCATTGTGTCGAGGGTCGCAGGCACCGAGCCGCGGTTCCAGGTGACGGACGGCCCCTCCGCCCAGCCCGTCTTCGGCATCGACGTCGACGGCTGGAAGCCTGGCACGGCGGCCATCGTCGACGGGTCGGTGCTCGGCTTCCCGCTCGACAGCATCACCGACATCCCGGTCGGCACCTATACGGTGCAGGCGCTCCTGCACAAGTACGAGACCTTCCGGCGCGCCGACGGCCACACCGTGAAGCTGCCGATGGACCGCGGCGAGGGGCAGCAGTGGGCCAGGGCCCCCGGCAACCTGTACTCGACCCCCCGGGAGGTGCCGCTCGGCCCGGAAGCGGGCACGATCGATCTGACGCTCGATCGGACGATTCCGCCCATTCCGCCGCCCAAGGACACGAAGTACATCCGCCACGAACGGATCCAGAGCGAACTGCTGACGAAGTTCTGGGGACGTCCCATGCATCTTGGAGCCAACGTGCTGCTGCCCGAGGGCTGGGACGCGCATCCGGACGTACGGTACCCGCTCTTCATCAACCACGGGCATTTCCCGTACACCTTCGGCGGGTTCCGCGAGGAGCCGCCCGATCCGGACCTGAAGCCCGATTTCTCGGCGCGCTTCAGGCTGGCTGGCTACAACCGCATCCAGCAGCAGTACGCGCACGATTTCTACAGAACGTGGACGGGCCCCGGCTTCCCGCGCGCGATCGTCATCGAGATCCAGCACGCCAACCCGTATTACGACGACTCCTACGCGGTCAATTCGCAGAACCTCGGCCCCTACGGCGACGCCATCGTCAGGGAGCTGCTGCCCTACATCGAGAAGAAGTACCGAGCGATTGGCGAAGGGTGGGCGCGGTTCATGTACGGCGGGTCGACAGGGGGATGGGAAGCCATGGGCGCGCAGGTGTTCTACCCCGACGACTTCAACGGCGCCTACATCGCCTGTCCGGATCCGATCGACTTCCGCGCTTTCACGGTGGTCGACATCTACGAGGACAGGAACGCGTACTACCTGGACGGCACGTGGAAGCGGACGCCGCGCCCTGGGCGGCGCGATTACCTCGGCCACGTGGATGCGACGCTCGAGGAGATGAACCGGCTCGAGCTGGTGCTCGGCACGAAGACGCGCTCGGGGCAGCAGTGGGACATCTGGGAGGCGGTCTACTCGCCGGTGGGGCCCGACGGATACCCGCAGCGCATCTGGGACAAGCGCACCGGCGTCATCGATCGGAAGGTCGCCGACTTCTGGCGCGAGAACTACGATCTGTCGTACATCCTCCGCCGCGACTGGGAGAAGGGCCTGGGGAAGAAGCTCGAGGGCAAGCTCCACATCTACGTCGGCGACATGGACAACTACTATCTGAACAACGCGGTCTACCTGGTCGAGGAGTTCCTCGACTCGACGAAGAACCCGCCGTACGACGGCGAGGTCGACTACGGCGATCGGGCGGAGCACTGCTGGAACGGCGACCACACGCGGCCGAACGCGCTCTCGCGGCTCCGGTATCACCAGATGTTCATTCCGAGGGCGGTCGAACGGATGCTGAAGACGGCGCCGCCGGGCGCGGACCTCAGGAGCTGGAGGTATTGACATCAACGCCCCAACTTCCAACTCCCAACTCCCAAGATGGTCCGGAGGAAGAATGCCTTGGAGCTTGGGAGTTGGAGCTTGGAAGTTGACGCCTCAGCATGCAGCCAAGCCTGAGGCGCGCACGGCGCGCCTGCGAGGGAGCGGCGCGGGGTGTAGGGTCCCGCAAGCGACCGAGCCGGGGTGTGGGGCGGAGCCCCACGCTAGCACGATGAGCACCGCACGTTCTGCCTGGCCGTCCTACTTGAATCTCCCGCCAGGGGAGCTCGGTCGCCGTGCGGCCAGGGCAGTCGCGATGCTCGAGGACTGCCGGGCGTGCCCGCGCGACTGCGGTGTGAACCGTCTCGAGGAGCGGTGGGCGGCGTGCAAGACCGGCCGCTACGCGCTCGTCTCGAGCTGCTTCCCGCACTTCGGCGAGGAGGACTGCCTGCGCGGCTGGAACGGCTCGGGCACGATCTTCTTCACGCACTGCAACCTGCGGTGCGTCTTCTGTCAGAACTACGACATCAGCCAGGACGTCAAGCCGCCGTATCGCGGATCGCCTGGCACGATGCCGCTCGATCGGCCGGGAGTCCCCCCTGAGGACCTCGCCCGCATGATGCTGGGCCTTCAGGCGCGTGGCTGCCACAACATCAACTTCGTCACGCCGGAGCACGTGGCGCCGCAGATTGCCGAAGCGGTCGCGATTGCCGTTCCGCTGGGCCTGCGCCTGCCAATCGTCTACAACACGAGCGCCTACGACTCGCTCGACAGCATCGGCCTGATGAACGGGATTGTCGACATCTACATGCCGGACTTCAAGTACTGGTCGCGCGAACGGAGCAGGACCTACATGAAGGCGGAGGACTATCCCGTCGCGGCGCGCGCGTCGATCGCGGCCATGCACGAGCAGGTCGGGCCGCTCGAGTTCGATGCCGATGGGCTCGCGCGGCGCGGCGTCCTCATCCGGCACCTGGTGATGCCGGGCTCGCTCGACGAGACCCGCGCCATTCTCGAGTGGATTGCCGCCACGCTCGGCCGGGATGCCTACGTGAACCTCATGGACCAGTACTACCCGGCCGGCCGGGTGAGCGCGACGAGCTACCCTGAAATCAACCGACGGCTCACGTCGTGGGAGTTCCGCGAGGCGCACCGGATCGCCACCGATCTGGGGCTTCACCGGATCGACGAGCGCCGGCCGCACCCCAGGATGCTGGCGCTGTGAAGTAGCTCTTCAAGTTCCAGAAGATGCGGTCAACCTGATCTCTTTGGGCGTTGGGAGTTGGAGATTGGGAGTTGATCCGATTCCTTCTTGCTCTCACAACTCACGACTGACACCAGGTTCTGGCATCGCCTTCGACGAGAATGGAATCCTGCCCGGTCCGCTATCGGGCCTCGCGCTCGACGTCCGGCTCCGGCTTGTCGCGCTCGAGGCCGTACTTCTGCATGCGGTACAGCAGCGTACTGCGGGTGATGTCGAGATACGCCGCGGCGCGCGTCTGGTTCCAGTCGTGCTTGTCGAGAGCAGCCACGAGCAGCTCCCGCTCGACTTTTTCGAGCGAGATTCCCTCGTCTGGCAGCTCGATCCTCACGTTGCCGATCCGCTGTTCGCGGGTACGCAGTCGATCGGGCAGATCGTCCAGCCCGATGACGGCGTCCTTGTCCAGAACCAGGGCCCGCTCGACGACGTTCTCGAGCTCACGGATGTTGCCGGGCCAGGAGTACAGGTTGAAGGCGGAGTAGACCTCCTTCCGGATCGCGGGTCTGGCGCGCCCGAGCCGCTGCGAGTGCTTCTCGAGAAAGGCGTCCACGAGAAGCGGGATGTCGTCCGCGCGCTCACGCAGCGGCGGCATCCTGATCGACACGACGGCGAGCCGATAGTACAGGTCCTCGCGAAAGGAACCGTCGGCGATCATCTTCTCGAGGTCGCGATTCGTCGCCGCGATGACACGCAGGTCGACCTTGAGCGGCCGGGTCTCGCCGACCTTGTCGATCTCGCGCTCCTGGAGGACGCGCAGCAGCTTCACCTGCAGGAGCGGCGGCAGCTCCCCGATCTCGTCGAGGAACACCGTCCCGCCGTGCGCGACTTCGAACTTGCCTCGCTTGTCGGCCACCGCGCCGGTGAACGCGCCCCGGCGATGCCCGAAGAGCTCGGACTCGAGAAGCTGCTCCGGGATTGCCGCGCAGTTGACGGTCACGAATGCGTGTCGGGAGCGCGCGCTGTTGAAGTGGATGGCCTTCGCCAGCAGCTCCTTTCCGGTGCCGCTCTCGCCGGCCAGCAGGACCGTCGTGTCGGTCTGCGCCACCCGCGAGGCCATCTCGGTGACTCCGCGCATCGCGCGCGAGCCCGCGATCATGCTGGCAAACGAGAAACGCTCGGTGACGACCTGACGGAGCTGACGATTCTCGCTCCGCAGCTCCGAGACCTCCAGCGCCTTCCGAACGGAGGCGCGGAGCTGCTCCCGCGAGAACGGCTTCGTGAGGTAGTCGAACGCGCCGAGCCGCATCGCTTCGACCGCCGAATCGATCGTGCCGAATGCGGTCAGCACGATCACCGGCAGGTCCGGCTGCATGGCCTTGAGCCGCGTGAGGAGCTCGATGCCTTCCAGTCCGGGCATTCGAATGTCGGTGAGGACGACGTCGACCGCCTGCCGCTGGAACGCCTCGAGCCCGCTCGAGCCGTCGGCCGCGGTGATCACGCAATAGCCTTCTTCCGTCAGGTTGTACTCGATGACCCGCCGGAGGCTGTCATCATCGTCGATCGCGAGAATCGTCGTTGTGCGGGTCATGAAACGCCCCGGGTGCGCTCGCCCGGCGGTTCCAGAGCCGAACCCGCGAGCGGCAGCCGGATGCGAACCGTCGTGCCACGGCCGTTGATCGATTGCGCCTCGATCTCACCGCCCTGGGCCGAGACGATCCGGGAGGAGATCGCGAGGCCAAGGCCGGTCCCTTTCTCTTTCGTCGTGAAGAACGGCTCGAATATGCGCCCCAGGTGCTCGGTGGGAACGCCCGGGCCTTCGTCGATGACCTCGATGATCGCCCAGGGCGGGGCACTCCGCTCGCGAATGCGTACAGCGCTCCCGGCCGGGCTCGCTTCGATCGCGTTGGAGAGGACGTTGATCAGCACCTCCTGCATCTGGTCCGGATCGATCCGTACGGCGGCTGGCCGGGCCGGCCTGTCTGCTTCGAACACGACGCCGCGAGCGTCGGCGGTGGGTCGGAGCAATGCGGTTCCGTGCTCGACGAGCTCGCCCAGCGACGCGCTGCGCAGCTCCGGCCGTCGCGGTCTCGCGTAGGCGAGGAAGTCGGTCACGAGCTGCTCCAGCCGTTTGAGCTCCTTCGTGCCGAGCTCGCCGAATTCGGCCTCGGGGCTGGCAGGCGCGGCTCGTCCGGCAATGATCTCGAGCGCCCCTCTCACGCCCGCCAACGGCGTTCGGATTTCGTGGGCGAGACCGGCCGCGACCTCGCCCAGGACCGACAGCCGTTCCGCCCGCCTGACGTGTTCCTGCGACTCCCGCAGATCGCGCAGCGCGGTCTCCAGCGATTCCGCGGCCGACCGGTAGCGCAGGGTCAAACGCCGCTGCCTCTCGGATGCTGAAAAACGCATCCTGAATGGCAAATGGGCAATGGCACATGGGCCAAATGCGCCTGTTTTGCCAT
>DATIEW010000157.1:0-12957 GCA_035455585.1 Vicinamibacterales bacterium
CGACGGCCTGGCTCGCAAGCCAGAGGCCCGCCGCGCTGCCCGCGAGGCTGATCAGCACGCACTCGGTCAGCACCTGGGTGGCCAGCCGCCGGCGCCCGGCGCCGAGCGCGCTCCGCAGGACGAACTCCCGCTCCCGGCCGAGCAGTCGGCTCAGGATCAGATGCGCGACGTTGGCGCACGTGATGAGGAACATGGCCGCGACCGCAGCCATCAGCACGGCCAGGGTCGTCCCGACATCGCCAACGACCTGATCCCGGAGCGGCACCATCACGATCCGCCAGGGGTTGCCCGAGTAGAAGTCCGGGTGCTCCGCGTAGAAGCGCCGCGCGGCCTCACCGATGATCCCGCTCGCCTGTTCCGGCGTGACGCCATCGGCCAGACGTCCGATCACTCTGTACATCTGGCGGCCCAGGCCCTCGCGTCCCATCGACGCCGCGGGGAACACGGCGGGCACCCACAGATCGGCGCTGGCCGGCAGCCGGAAATCCGGAGGCATCACCCCGATCAGCCGGCAGGGCGCAGCGTCTATCGTGAGCGTCCGGCCGAGGGCCGATACGTCGCCGCCAAGGCGTTCGACCCAGTAGCCGTGGCGCGCGACGACGTCGCACTCGGCGCCAGGACGATCGGCGTCCGCGTCGAACGCGCGGCCGAGTAGCGGAGGCGCGCCCAGCACGTCGAAGAAATTGGCGGAGACGCGCGCACCCGGCACGCGCTCGGCAGGTCCCTCGTCCCTGAGGTTGAGGCTGGCGGGCACGTAAGCGGCCAGCGCCTCGAACGCGGCCGCATCGGCGCGCAGGGCGAACAGCTCTGGCTGCGAAAAGGGGAACGCCGCGACACCGGACGCCGGAATGGTGTTCGAGAGCGTCACGAGCCGGCCGGCCTGGCGGAACGGCAGCGGG
Source organism: Vicinamibacterales bacterium (assembly GCA_035455585.1). Classification (GTDB taxonomy): domain Bacteria; phylum Acidobacteriota; class Vicinamibacteria; order Vicinamibacterales; family 2-12-FULL-66-21; genus DATIEW01. The sequence goes on from DATIEW010000157.1 coordinate 900, forward strand.
CGCAGGAGCACGCTGTAGAGCACCGCAAAGACCGCGGCGCACGCGCCGATGCCGACCGCGAGCGTCAACGCCGCGGCGCATGTCGAGCCCGGAGCGCGCCTCAGGGCCCGCCAGGCGAATCGAACGTCGGACCAGATCGTGTTCATAGAGTGCCTGCCTGCCGTGTCGTATTGGACCTGAGTTTCAGGCGAATTGCGATGTTTCCCGCTCAAACCCTCGTCCCAGCGCAGCCTGTTCGAAGGATAGACGAACGGCCGGCGGACGATTCGACATCGAGACGCGGAAGCACGGGACCACTCGGCTCCAGCACTACGGCTCCGATCCCCTCCGCAATCTCCGGTGCACTGTCACGGCCGTTGTTCGTGCCGATCATCAGCATGCGCCAGCCAGCGCTCGAGGTGCTGGCGCTGCGCGGGCGAGGCGTCCGGGCGCGCCTCGAGCTGCCACGCCCGCGCCGGATCGGCAGACCCGGGCTCCTTGAAGCGCAGCCCGTACCAGTCGAGCATCTCCGTGTAGTCGAGTTCCTCGGTGGTCCGGAGCGCCTTGTGGAACCATGCCGACAGGTCAGCGCCGGCGATCCCGGCCGCCACGGCTTCGAACTCCTCCGGCCGGAATCCCCGCTCACCTCCGTACCTCCGGTACGCGGCACGCATCACGTCGTCGAGACTCCGGCGGCCGTTGGTCAAGCGGCGGATGTGCGCGTCGAGCAGAAGGCCGACGATGGCGCCCTTGCCATAGTAGCTGACGGTCCGGCTGCGGTCGCCGCCCACGCCGGATCCGCCGGCGGCCGCGACGCCGAGCGAGGACTCTTCGAGCGTCTGGACCAGCCGGCCCGGCGAAGTCTGCAACGATCGGACTTGAGCCGAGACGCCCGCGAGGTACTCGGCCTCAGACGCCAGACCGGCCCGCACGACCGCGAGATCGCCGTAGTACGTAGTGACGCCTTCCGACAGCCAGAGGCTGGGCGTGCGCGGCACGCTGTCGTAGTCGAACGGCCCGAGCTCGATCGGCCGCAGGCGCTTGACGTTGATCGCGTGGAAGAACTCGTGGCTCACGAAGTTGAGCCAGCGCAGCGTCGGCAGCGCCGCGGTCGGGGCCGGACTCGAGCTGAGCAGCGACGAGTTCAGGTGCTCCAGGCCGCCCGCGCCGCGCCTGAACGCGTTCAGGAACACGTACCGCGCAAACGGCAGTCCGCCCATCATGCGCCGGTGCTCGTCGACGATGAGCCGGATGCGCTCGGCGGCGGCGCGGCCGTCCCAGGCGCCGAGATCGCCGAAATCGGCAAGGACGACCCGGGTGCCCGGCACGTCGACTTCGTGGACGCTGATCGTGCCGGCGACGATCGGCGAATCGGCGAACGTGTCGTAGTCCGATCCCACGTATGCGTGCGCGCGTCCGCCCGGCGCCGGATCGAGCGACGTCATCGAGTGCGACCAGCCGGACGCCAGCTCGAGGTGCACTTCGTGCGGCCGCCTGGCCTGCTCGAACAGGGTGATGTAGGTCGACGGTCCATTGATCACGGCGGACTCCGGATCCACCCAGCAGCCGGTGACGAAGCGGCTCCGGCAGGTCAGGCGGTAGTCGATCGTCACCGCCGGCAGACCGCTCGTCGCGATGCGCCAGTGGTTCCTGGATCTGCGGGTGACGTCGAGCGGGCGGCCGTCAGGGCCGCGGGCGGCGAGGTCCTGCACGTTCGCGGCGTAGTCCTGCACGACGTAGTAGCCCGGCGACCAGACGGGCAGCATCAGCTCGATCCACGGCTGGCCGTCGGCGGGCACCCGGGCCTCGACCTCGAGTGTCTGGGTCTCCGGTGCCGGTGCGCGCAGCGTGTAGACGATGGGGTCGAGAGAGGCTTTCCGGTAGCGGACCGTGGTTGCTGCCGGCACCTCTCCGGGGCCGCGCGTCGTCCGGATGATGAGGACGCCCGACTCGTCGAGGGAGAACGTGTGCGTGACCTCGCTCGAGGCGCGCGGGACCGTGGCGTGGCGAGTCGTGATGACGAGCGACGCTTCGCGCCACACGGCCCTCGAGATCTGCTCCTGCGGGCCCCGGCCCATGTTGACGACGTTGCGGCTCGCCGATCCGTCCAGCGCGTAGACGAACCGCAGCGGCGGCTGCATGTCGTAGCGGGAGAACTCGGCTCGCTGAATGGTCAGCCAGACGTCGTCGTGAGTGATGGTGATGTCGGCGCCCCAGCCGCTGCCGGCGGTCTCGGGCACCCGGCTCGAGCTGCTCGCCCCAGCCGCCGGGGGATCCTGAATCAGCGTCCACCGGCCGGCGAGGCTGGTCGGCGCCTGGGCCCCCGCGGGCGGAAGCGCCGCCGCGACGGCGGCCGCCAGCATCAACGGGATCGACCGACCCATCATCCGCACCATGAGTAGCCTCTTCCGTTCAATTGGCGGTAGTGTATGCCCATTGAGCCGGCGAGGGGACTGGTTACCAGCTCGCACGGGCTCCGGGGGACGAGGTCCCCCCGGTCGAGTCAGGAAGGACCGATGTTGCGATCACGGCATGCGCGCCTCGTCGCGGGTCTTCTGGCGGCGTCCTGGTGCCTAGCAGCGTCGTCCCAGGCGCCGCGGCCGAACATCGTCATCATGTACGCCGACAACCTCGGGTACGGCGAGGTCGGGATCTACGGCGGCGTGCGCGGCGTGCCCACGCCGCGGCTCGACGGGCTGGCGCGCCAGGGCATGCATCTCACGAACTTCAACGTCGAGACGTTCTGCACGCCGTCGCGCACCGCGCTCCTCACCGGCCGGTACGGCATCCGGTCGGGCTCGCTCACCTATCGACCGCCGGTCACGGGCATGACCCTGTGGGAGATCACCATCGCGGAACTCGTCAAGCCGCTGGGCTATGCCACCGCCTTGTTCGGCAAGTGGCATGCCGGCGACGCTGCGGGTCGCGCACCGACCAGCCAGGGGTTCGACGAGTGGTACGGCATCCGTGACTCGAGCAACGAATCGCAGCGCAGCACCTTCAACGACACGCCGTACATCTGGGAGGGCCGGGCTGGCGAGCCATCGCGCCCGATCGAGGAGTTCAATCTCGAGACGCGGCGGACGATCGATCGCGAGGTCACCGATCGCGCGGTCGACTTCATGGCGCGCAGCCGGCGGGCGGGGCGGCCGTTCCTGCTGTACGTGCCATTCACGCAGATCCACTTCCCGACGCTGGCGCACCCGGACTTCGCCGGCACGACGGGCGCGGGCGACATCGGCGATGCGATGGCCGAAATGGACCGGAACGTGGGCGTCATCCTGGATGCGCTGCGTGCGCTGGGCATCGAGCGCGACACGATCGTGATCTGGGCGAGCGACGGCGGCGCCGAGGCGCGCCGGCCGTGGCGCGGAACGGCCGGACCATGGCGGGGTTTCTACAACACGGCCATGGAAGGCGGCATCCGTACGCCGTTCATGATCCGTTGGCCGGAGCGGATTCCCGCGGGCCGCGCGTCCAACGACATCGTGCACGGGACTGACATCTTCCCAACGCTCGCGAGCGCCGTCGGCGTACCGGTCCCGGCCGACCGCGCCATCGACGGCGTCAATCAGCTGCCGTTCTTCGAGGGCAGGCAGGCGGCTTCGAGCCGCGAGAGCTTCATCTACTTCGCGCCGGGCAACCAGGTTCGGGCCGTCAAGTGGGGCGATTGGAAGCTGCACTACGTCTGGCAGGACGATCCGGCCGGGCCGCTCACGCCGACGATGAAGCTCTTCAACCTGCGGTCGGATCCGAAGGAGGACACCGACGTCAAGGACTTCAACCCCGGCGTCATCGAGGCGATCGACCGGATCGTCGCCGCCTTCTGGGCGACGACCGAGCGGCATCCGCTGATTCCGGTCGGGACGCCGGATCCGTACACGCCGCCGGGCGATCGGTGACATGAGATTCCTGGTTGCGGGCGCATCGTGGGGTGAGATGGAGCGGCGCGGGGCGATGGGGTCCCCGCAAGCGACCGAACCGGCCAGCCTCCGCCAGGGCTACAGCGGCACGTACTGCGAAAGCGACTGCTTCTGTCCTACGGTCGTCCGCCAGGTGCCGGCTTGACGATATCCTTCTTCGTGCTCTCGACAATTGTGACCAATTCGGCCTGGTCCTGTGGAGGCACCTTGAACTTGTCGAGTGTCTTCCGGAAGTCGGAGACCATGGCCTGCCACTGCGCCTCGGTGATGTTGAGGCGTTCGTGTGCGTCTTTCATCGTGCGCCCGGAGTATTTACACGGACCGCCGGTCACCTCGCACACGAGCGCGGTGACATGAAACTTCAGGCCCGCCTTCGGCACCCGCGCCCGCGCCTCGTTGATCGCAGGATTGGCGTTCAGCGTCTGATTGACGAGCAGACGCTCGATGAAGTCGTCGACGACGGTGGCAATGCTGTAGACGCCTCCAAGCCGGTCGTATAGCGACCTGGCGGCCGGTTGCTGCGTGCCCACCTGAGGCGGTGCAGCTACGGTCAGGCCTACGATGACGAACGTGCCGATCGACAGGTGCCGGATTGTGCGGTGCATCGCTTTCCTCCGTTTCGTCAGAGAGTGCGCGGCCACTCACAGGCGCGAACGAACCGCCGACAGGTTGACTCCATGCACGCCGTAGCGCCGGGCCGTGCGCTCCTTCGTGGTGCCAGCGAAACAGTCGAATCGCGCGACGATCCGAACCTCTTCGAATCCTGTCGATTCGAACGCGTCGACGAGCTCTGCCTCCAGCAGAGCACCGGCGATTCAACCGGTCCAGAGGTCGATATCCCGTACCACCGCTTCGGACAACTGCTGGTCGATCACGATGTCGGCGATCTGCAGGCGTCCGCGCGGCTTGAGCACGCGGGCGATTTCGGCGATGGCTAGCGCCTTGGTCGGAACGAGGTTGAGCACCCCGTTCGACATGACCACGTCGGCGCTCTCGTCCTCAACGGGTAGCGCGGTGGCATCGCCCTCCCGAATGTCAACGTGATCCAGCCCGCAGGCTGCCGCGCCGGCCGCTGCGCATGCGCGCAACGGCTGGGTCATGTCGACGCCAATCGCCTTCCCGGTGGAGCCTACCTGGAGAGCTGCGAGGAGCAGATCGGTCCCGGCGCCGCACCCAATATCCACAACCGAGGCACCACGCGGTAACGATGCGATGGCGTGCGGGTTGCCGACCCCGGCAAACCGTGCGGTCACTTCTGGTGGCAGCTGGGCGAGCGCGTGCGGGTCGTAGCCCAACATGCGCACGGCGTACCCGGGTCCGCGATGAAAGTGGAACTCGCCATCTGGCGTCGTCGCTACGCGCGTGTACAGGGCGCCGATCTCACGGCGAAGGGCAGCGATGTCGAGCTCGACCGGGCACGTCAGAGCCATGGCGCGACCTCCTTCCTGGTCCGGGCCCGTCGCCTCAAAAGCCTGGAGCGGCGACTTGCCTCGGACCGTTCGGTGTGTCAAAAGACTAACAGAGCGCCACCGCGTCAAGTCCTGGGCAAGTGCCGGGATTTCACCGGGAATGCTCCGAGCGTCCGACCGGCGGCTCCCAGCCGCCCAATCGGTGACAAAGACCCCGATGGACACAGCTGTCAGCTTCGGCCGCTATCGTTTCCTGGCGTCAACCGGCCAACTCTGGTGCGGTCAACGTGAGGTCAGACTGACGCCGAGGGCAGCGGCGGTCCTGGCGGCGCTTGTCGCGCGAGCAGGACAGATGGTCACGAAAGAGGAGCTCTTTGCCGAGGTGTGGCGCGGCACTGCGGTCAGCGACGATGCCCTCACGTCGTGCATCCAGGAGCTCCGGAAGGCGCTAGCCGACGACCCGAAGCAGCCCCGGTTCATCGAGACCCGGCATCGGCGCGGATACCGCTTCGTGTCCCGTCTGCGACACAGCGCCAGTGACGTGCCAGCAAAGGAAACCGAGGTGCGCACGGAGGAACACGGACGTGCCGATGCACCGGCGACGAGCGGCGGCACGGCCGTAACCCATGTTGAGCCCGCGCATAGCGGCGGCAAGCCCACCATCGCAGTGCTCCCGTTCGACAACATGAGCGGCGATCCCGATCAGGAATACTTCTCCGATGGGATTACCGACGACATCATCACCGCGCTGTCGAAGCACCGCTCGCTCCTGGTCGTCGCTCGCACCTCGACGTTTGCGTTCAAGGGACACCGAACGGATGTCCGCCGCCTCGGGGTGAATCTCGGCGCGCAGTATGTCGTCGAAGGCAGCGTGGGAAAGACTGGCCAGCGTTTGCGTGTCAGGGCGCGGCTCGTCGAAACCGGAGGTGGGAGCCACGTCTGGGCAGAGCAGTACGATCGCGACCTGGATCGGATGTTCGACATCCAGGACGACATCACGACCACTATCGCCGCGCGTATCGAACCCGAAGTCGGCGCGGCCGAGCGCCAACGTGTCGAGAAGCGCCCGCCGCCGGAACTCGGCGCCTGGGACATGTTCCACCTTGGACTGAAGCACATTTACTCGGCATCGACCCGCGACAACGCGGAGGCTCAACGGCTGTTCCGCCGCGCAATCGAGCTTGACCCGACGCTTGCGCCAGCCTACGCGTGGCTGTCGTACGCGATAGTCCTCAGCATGCTCTATTTCGACGTCGGCCCCGATGAGGACCAAGTGAACGAGGCCGTCGCGCTGGCAAGTCGAGGCGTGGAACTGGACGATCGGGACGCGATGACGTACTTCGCGTACGGCCGCGCGTTGCTCGCCCGGAAGGCCTACCCGCACGCGCTCGCGGAGCTCGAAATCGCGCGCGAACTGAATCCGAACCTGGCGGTTGTGTACTGCGGTCTGGGTGATTCGTTGGCGTATGAGGGCCGCTTCGATGAGGCGATTCCGTTCTTCGAAAAGGCGATCAGCCTCAGCCCGCACGATCCGCAGCGCTGGGCGTTCTACTCGTACCGCGCACTCGCGCATCTGTTTGCCGGCCAGTTCGCCGACGCGCAGGAGTGGGCCCTCAAGGCGACCCGGGTACCCAACTGTCACTATTGGCCCTTCGCTCACCGCGTGTCCGCGCTCGGACATCTGCGAGACAACGAAGCGTTGCCCGACGCCAGGGCGGAGCTCCTTCGGCGCCAGCGGGCATTCTCGTGTGCGTTCGCTGAACAGCGGCTCTTCTATGTCAAGAATCCCGCTCACCTCGAGCGGTACCTGGAGGGTCTTCGCAACGCCGGCTTCGCGCGGTGAGCATGTCCATCAGCGATGCCTGCCGACCGTTTCCGAAGCCGGCTATTGGCCGGATCGTCGCGGCCTTCTCGGCCACGACCGAGCGGTATCGTCTGATTCCGGCCGGTACGCCGGATCCGTACACGACGCCGGGTGATCGGTGACATGAGATTCCTGGTTCCGGGCGGTCTCGTCGCCCTGGCGGCGCTCGGGCGGCCGAATCAGTCGCCGCGGCCGCGGTTCGCCGACGGTCTGGCCCAGCCTGTCGCCGAGAGCACCCTCACGCTGCCGATCGTCGGCGGGCTGGCACCCGCCCCTCCGCCACGATCACACAACGTCGGCATCACGCTGCCCAGGGAGTAACCGTATGCACCCCCTTGAACACCTCGCACAGGACCTTCGAGTCGCGATCCGCAGTCTGAGCCGCCGCCCGGTCTTCTTCGCCGTCGCCGCGACTACGCTCGCCATTGGCATCGGCGCAAACACGGCGACCTTCTCGGTGGTCCGCGGCGTCCTGCTCCGCCCGCTTCCCTACCCGGCCGCCGACGAGCTCGTCCTCGTCAACGTTGCACCGGGCGACGGCGGCAGGCCAGGCTCGATGTCGTATCCGGATCTCGCCGATCTGCGCAGCCCCCGACGGCCGTTCGTGTCGCTGATCGGCGTGAACGGTGCCAACCTGACGCTCACGGGCTTGGGGGATCCGGCGATCGTGGAGGTGTCACGAGTGACCGGAGGCGTGCTCGCAACTTTCGGCGTGTCGCCCGTCCGCGGACGCGACATCCGACAGGAGGAGTTCGGACCGGGAGGTCCGCTGGTGGCCGTTATTACGTACGCCTTCTGGCAGGAGAGGCTCGGCGGCGCGGAGGATGCACTGGGCCGGACCGTCACGCTGAACGGCAACGCCTATGAGATCGTCGGCATCGGGCCGCAGGGATTCGCCTACCCCGGCACCGTGTCGTTGTGGATTCCTCGCGCGCTGAACGTAGCTGACTGCGGCCGCGGATGCCACACGATGCAGGCGGTCGGGCGGCTCGCGGGTGGGGTGTCGCTCGCCAGCGCGCGAGCTGAAGTAGACAGCGCTGCCGCCAATCTCGAGCGCGCCTTCCCGGACACCAACACGGGGAAGCGGTTCCTGGTGCGCGGCCTCAAGCAGGGCCTGGTCGGCGACGTCGAGACCGGCATCTGGATCACGTTCGCCTCGGCCGTGCTGGTGTTGTTGATCACCTGCGCCAACGTGGCGAGTCTGATGCTGGCGCGCGCGGCAGCGCGGGAAGGCGAGGTGGCAGTTCGGGCGGCGCTGGGGGCCTCGCGTGCGCGCCTCGCCGCGCAGGTGCTCGTCGAGAGCGGCGTGCTGGCAGTCGTCGGCGGCGCTGGAGGCGTGGCGTTGGCGTTTGTCGGTGTCAATGCATTTCAGCGCCACGCGGGCGCCTCGATTCCCAGAAGCGACTCGATCGCAATCGACGGCACCGTGCTCGCGGCCTCGGCCGTATCAATCGCGGTCGTAATACTCGTGTTCGGTGCGCTCCCCGCCCTCGCGACGTTCCGAACGTCAATCGCGACAGCGCTGTCGCGCGTCGGAAGAGGGAGTGCCGCCGTGATGACGACACGATTCCGCCGCGCCCTCCTCGCAGGCGAGATTGCCCTGTCGGTGGCCCTGCTCGTCGGCGCCGGGCTGTTGTGGCGCACCTTCGTCGAGCTCCACGCGGTCGACGTAGGCGTCGACACGCGAGAGGTCTCGCGCTTCAGCGTCGTGCTGCCCGAATCGGCCTACCCGGAGCTCGATCGCGCGGTTCGATTCTACGAATCGCTCGAGTCGCAACTGGCAGCGCTGCCGGGCGTGGAAGCAGTAGGTGCGATGTTCGGCCCGCCGCTCGGACCAGGACACGCGACGGGGAACGTGCTCGTCGAGGGTCGGCCGGCGCCGCCGCCCGGGAACGAGCCGGAGGCATCGGTCCGGTCCGTGACGCCCGGCCTGCTCTCGGCTCTTCGCATCCCATTACGCAGCGGCCGTCTCCTGCAAGCCTCCGACAGCCGGAGCAATGCCGAGCCCGTGGCGGTCATCAACGAGCAGTTCGCACGCGAACACTTCTCCGGCGAGAATCCGATTGGCCGGCGAGTACGCGTTTCCGTCGATTTAGGCCACGGCAGTCCGGCGTGGCGCATCGTGGGCGTGGTCGGCGACGTACGATTCACGTCGCTCACGGAGAGCGCAGGGGCAGACATCTACCTCCCACACGGGCAGTACGGCCCGCTCTCGTTGACCGTCCACGTCCGCACCGCACCAGGTGCGCCGGCGCTCATTCCGTCCGCGCGCCAGATCGTGCAGCAGCTCGACGCCGCTGTGCCGATCTATCGGGTCGGAACGCTGGAGCAGGCGGTGGACGCCGCAACGGCGCCGACACGACTCTATCTCATGCTGGTCGCGCTCTTCGCGCTGACGGCCGCCCTGCTCGCTGCCGTCGGCCTCTATGGGGTGATGAGCTACGTCGTCGCGCAGCGGACACGGGAGATCGGGGTTCGCATGGCGCTCGGCGCGCGGCGGCAGTCCATCGTCGGCCTCGTGGTGCGCCAGGGCATGCAGGCGGCGGCCGTTGGGCTGACACTTGGCGTGGCCATGGCGATCGCCGCCAGTCGGTACCTGGAGTCGGTGCTCTTCGGCGTCCGCCCTGACGACCCTCTGGTGTTTGGCGTCGCCACGGCCCTCATGGCCCTCGTCGCGCTCCTGGCCACGGTCGTTCCGGCGCTGCGCGCCAGCGGCATCGATCCGGCGGATGTGTTGCGTGCGGAGTGACGCACGGGGCAAGGGCATTGGAGGAAAGGCGAGACCATGATCGATGGCAGAAGGAGTTCGAAACGCTCGGCGTGAGGAGACAGAACTCCTACGAATAGCGGATTGCCTGGTGCTCGGGTCTGTAGAAGGCCGGCAGCAGCCGATCGATGCGGACCAGGCCGTCCCGGGTGACCGTCACGCGATCGGGATCGCACTGGAACCAGCCGCGCCGGACGCCCTCGGCGAGCGGCTCCGCGAAGTAGGCGGCCGGGTCCACGCCGAACTTCCGCTGGAAGAACCGGCGTCCGGCGCCCCCCAGCTTCAACTGCAGGACGAATTCGCGGACGAGGCGCTCCTCGTCCGTCATCGCATAGCCACGCCAGAGCGGCAGGCGGCCCTGCCGGCGGGCGTCGAAGTAGCTGTCGAGCGTCGCCAGGTTCTGCAGGTTGACGCCGCCGACATGTGAGAACGCCGAGACGCCGATGCCGAGCACGTCGGCGCCCTGATACTGCTCGTCCTGGTAGAGGAACGGGGGATAGTCAGGTCCGCGCACAGCGGAATACGCGCTGCGGACTTGATACCCTGCCGTCTCGAGCGCCTCGAGGGCGCGTGCAAGCCGCGCGTGCTTGGTGTCCCATCCGGCCACGGGCTCCGACAGCCGGCCGTCGTGCATCAGGCCATAGAGCCGCGTGTTCAAGGGAATCTCGAGCTGGTAGATCGTCACGCTCTCGGGACTGATCTCGATGATCCGGTCGAGGCTGCGGAAGAACGATTCGTCCGTTTCCTGAACCAGGCCGACGATGAGATCGATGTTGACCACGGGAAATCCGACCTGGCGAATGTGATCCCAGGCGCGCTCGACGTCGGCCACCAGGTGCACGCGCCCGTTCGCCTCGAGCACCCGGTCGTCGAGCTGCTGAGCGCCGAGACTCAGGCGTGTCACGCCGGCGTCGCGAAGGAAGCGCAGCTTGTCGAGCGTCACGCTCTTCGGCGCGCATTCGAACGTGACCTCGCGCGCGCTCGTCCAGGGTCGGGCCCGCTGCAGAGCGTCGAGGAGCGTCCGGAGGCGGGCGAGGGGCAGCACGGATGGCGTGCCGCCGCCGAAGTAGACGAACGACAAAGGCCGGCCGGCCAGCGCCGGAAGACGGCGATAGGCATCCAGCTCGCCCGCGAGCGCGTCCACGTACGACGCGACGTCACCGGAGCGGTTGTCGTGCGCCAGGTAGTAGCAGTACGAGCAGCGCTCGACGCAAAACGGGATGTGCACGTACAGACCGACGCCCTCCGACGCAAACGCGGGCGGCGGCTGCTGCAGCATGCGACGGAACGCCTCGGCGCCATCCGGCGTCCAGCACGAGAACGGCGGATAGGTCGACACGAAGTAGTTGCCGACCTCGGGCTCCGGCCCGGCCCATGCGGTGGTCGGGTGCACGGACTCATGGTACTGCCAAATCGAAGACGCGAATGCCTGTCAGACTGGCTGTCAGGAGGAGAACGGGACTGCGCCTGGGACGCGCGATCCGGCAGATTCTTTAGGTAATCTGGTGAGCCGCGACGAATCGAACGTTCGACCTGCGCCGCAAAGCTCTCTCGACGCGCTTGTGTTCCGTCAGAACCGAGGACGAAAGCGACACCCTCGGCGGGCGGCAGAGCATCAGCACCAGCGGATCGTGCGACTCCGAGAGCCTGCGGCGCATGCCACGGTGGTCCGACAGCTCACTCGCGAGACACCACACCGGGTAACGATGTCAGGTCGCGTGCGAACGTCTATCCTGGGACGCGATCGCGGCTACGTTCCACGTTGAGCGCGGCGTCCGTCGCCGCGTCGTCAGGAGTTCTCCCGCGCTCGCGCGCAACGATGTATGCGGCGTACCACTCCGACCAGTGGTGCTTCGGAGCGGTCGGCTCGTACCCGCCGTGGCGCTCTTCTGTTTCGCGCAGAAGCTCGGTCAGCGTCGCGACGTCCGAGCTGAATCCTCGTCCGGGAAGCCGCATCGTGACCTCTTGAAGCAGCCAGCTATTGCCGTCCGGATCACTGAATGAGGCGAAGGAGAAGTACGAGCGGCCTTCCGGATCAGGCCCGTTCAGTCGCCCCTTTGCCCCGACGGAAAGCAGGTTGTCTTTGAAGTGGAACACCTCGCTCACATCGACACCG
>DATIEW010000158.1:0-2514 GCA_035455585.1 Vicinamibacterales bacterium
GGTCGACGGTGCCGTGCGCCGTCACGATCTGCAGCTCGTGCCGGAGCGCCCAGTACTCGAGGCCGTCGACGAGGTCGAAGACGAGCGGCAGCGGCGCGGCGCCCGTCATCTTGCCGAGCAGCTCCAGCTGCGGCGCGCGCACGACGTGGCCCGCCAGCTGACTGAGGCCGACCACGACGAGGGCGATGACGGCGAGCCTGGAGACGAGGGCCGGGCGGCGTCTGACCGGCGGAGATGCCTCAGCAGGCCCGGGCACGGAGATCGGCACGCAGCACCATGGTAGATCGGCGGGGCCGCCCGCCGAAGAGAAGTCGCGTCAGGCGTGGAACGTGCGGCGGCCTTCCTCCCGGGTCCAGAGGCGGATCATGTGTCGCTGCAGGTGCGGCTCGGCGGCATCCCGGTAATCCGTCCGGCTGTGCGCGAAGTGACGGTTGTCGATGTACTGGACCTGGCCGCGCTCGATGGTGAACTCGACCCGGAGGTCCGGGGAATCGACGACGGCCTGCATGGCGTCCAGCGCCTCGCGCCCCTCCGCGTCGAGCGGCTCGCCGGCCAGGTCGGCGCCGGAGAGGATGAGCCGTTCATTGAAGCACGCCGACAGGGACCGGCCGTCGTACTGGAAGATCGGGCGACGCGAGACCTTGACGTCCTCGGGCGCGTGCTCGGCCTGGCGGTCCCAGGGGAACGGACGGTACAGGCGCGGGAGCAGATCGGCATGGCGGCGACGGAGCTCGTTGTGGACGGTGCCGAGGCTGACGAACCGGCTCACGCCGCCCTCCAGCGCCGGGTTGATGCAGTAGAGTCCCACCAGCTCGGGCGGCAGCGCGAGCCACGCGGCGTCGGTGTGGAAGGTGAGATCGAGGTTGGTCACGGAGCGCCGCACGCCGTATCCGAGCGCCCGCCCGGTGTCGCGCACGTCGTAGAGCATCGTGCCGTCCCACTTCTGCGCGACGGGCCGGCCGAGCAGGCTTCCGAGCAGCCACGCGAGCGCCTGGTTCTCCTCGATGGTGTACCGCTCCACCGGCACGCGGTCGAGGACCGCGAGCCCGATGCCCGTGCGGAGCGTGTCGCGGACGCGGTCCATCACCTCGGCGCAGGCGGCGAGCGTGAAGCGAGCGGGCTCCAGGAGTACGGTCGGCAGCGGCTCGCGGCGCGCCTGGCGCGCGACGGCGTCCAGCTCGTCGACACAGCGCGGCGGCAGGGACACCAGCCAGTCTGCGGGGGACAGCTCACCTCGCGTCCAGGCCCGGCGGTCCCCGATGTCCTCGCGCAGGACGTCGGGTTCAGGGCCTGCGACCTCGCTCCTGGCTCTCTGCGCCATGGTCCACCTCCACCGAGCCCCGGAGGGACTACGGGACGGACCCCGAGACGTTGTGCGCAAAAACGGGACGATGGAAGCCTTTCAGGGAGAGCTCTCCCACCGGCTCGGCCTTGATGTGCGGCTCGACCTTGGAGAAGATGCGGGGCGAGATGAGAATCTGGCCATCGGTGGCTTCTCCACACAGGCGCGCGGCGAGGTTGGTGACCGTCCCGATGGCGCCGTAGTCGAGCCGGCCCTCGAAGCCGATGGTGCCGATCGTCGCGTAGCCTCCGGCGATCCCCACCCCGAACCCGAGCACGTACCCGCGCTTCTTCCACCCTCGGGCGAGGGCGGCCACCGAATCGCGCATGAGCAGCGCCATGCGGATCGCCTGCAGCTCGTGGTTCTCGACGGGCATCGGGTCGTTGAACAAGATCATGACGCCGTCGCCCGCGAAGTGCTCGATGGTCCCGTCGTAGGCCATGATCGCGCGGCCGAGTTCGGCGTGGTATTCGCGGAGCACGCTCATCACCTCCTCCGGTTCCGCCGTCTCCGTGAAACCGGTGAAGCCGCGCAAGTCGGCGAAGACCACCGTGATGTCGCGTCGACGCGTCTTGAGGGGGTCGTCGGCATCGCCCGACATGATCAGGTCGCTCACCTTCGGCGAGAGAAACCGTGTGAGCTTGGACATCTGTCCGATCTGTGCCACCTGCTCGGTGACGCGCGTTTCGAGCCGGGCATTCCATTCGGCGATCTGCGCCGCCTGCTCCTCCAGCTGGCGATTCTTGTCCCGGATCTCGCCGTACAGGGCTTCGAGCACCCGGTTCTTCTCGGTGATGAGCTTGTTGGCTTCCTCGGTGCGGCGTGTCGCCTCGAGGAGATCGCGCTCGGCCGCCTTTTGCTCGGTCACGTCGGTCATCACCGTCACGGTGCCGCCGGCGGCGATCCGGCGCCGCAGGATGCGAAACCACCGACCATCGGGCGCGTGATCCTCGAAACTCCTCGCGGATGGGTTGCGCAAGCTCGCCACGCGCGAGGCCACCAGCGCGTCGGCGTCGCCCTTACCGTAATAGCCGTTTTCGGCCAGATAGCGCAGGAAGTCTGGATAGGGCCGGCCCGGTTGCAGCAATTCGTGCGGGACGATGTACATCTCCTTGAAACGATCATTGCAGAAGACGATATTGAGCTCGTCATCGGTGTAGACGAGCGCGCCC
>DATIEW010000159.1:0-2808 GCA_035455585.1 Vicinamibacterales bacterium
GGGCAGATTGCCGCCGCCAACGCCCTGAGCGACGTGTACGCGATGGGGGGATCGCCGCTGACGGCGCTGGCGATTGCGGCGTTTCCGAAGGAGGTCGATCGGGCGCTGCTGAAAGCCATCTTCGCCGGCGGGCTGGACAAGCTGCGTGAGGCCGGCGTGGCGCTGCTCGGCGGCCACACGGTCCAGGATCAGGAGATCAAGTTCGGCTATGCCGTCACCGGCGAAGTCGATCCCGCCCGCATCTGGACCAACGCGGCGGCGCGCGCGGGCGATGCGCTGATCCTGACCAAGCCGATCGGGACGGGAGTGATCGCGACGGCGCTGAAATTCGAGAGAGCGCCGGCAGCCGCCGTCGACGCGGCCGTCCGGTCGATGGTCGCGCTCAATCGCGCCGCCACCGAGACGCTGCAGTCGCTGCGTCCCGACAGCGTGCATGCCTGCACCGACGTCACCGGGTTCGGGCTCATCGGCCACGCCTCCGAGATGGCGGCGGCGAGCGGGTGCTCGCTCGAAATAGACGTGGCGGAGGTGCCCATGCTGCCGGGCGCGCGCGAGCTGGTGCACGCCAACACTCCTGGCGGCGGCCGGACGAACGCCGAGCACTTCGGCGGCGCCGTGCGGGTCGAACGCGCCGTGGATCCGGACCTCTTTCAGCTCCTCTACGATCCGCAGACGTCTGGCGGCCTGCTGGTGGCCGTGAACCCGGCCCGTCTCGATACGGTCCTGGCCGCCCTGGCGGGTGCCGACGTGGGCGCCGCGCAGATAGGCCGGGTGGTTCCGGTTTCGGTTACGGATTCGCGCGTGATCCTGCGATAGGGCAGGGAGAACGAGCCGTGTCAACATCCAATCTCCAATTCCCAACTCCCAAGGCACCCCCGCCCGTCCCTTCTCGGGAAGCGTGGGACTTCGGTATCGGAAGTCGTGGAGTTGACACCGCTTGGGTCAGGCACCCTGCTGACAAGGGACATGGGGGGCACCCGTCTCCCGCCTCTTGGTAGGCGCGCGCATAGAATGGTATAAGTTGACGTTTGTTTTGGTCGAGGGCGTGTCGTCGTGCCAGCCTGGGGAACGCACTACCCCTCGGACGTTTTCGGACCTCTCACCCGCTGGCTGACTGATTCTCCGCCGATGCCATCGCACCGTCATTCGAGCGAACCTGTGCCGGCGGCAGGCCTGGACACTGGCAGGCTGCTGATACATGTGCAGCCTGCGGGGAAGAGGGACAAGACACAAGGACGGTGGCGATGACGAGCCGCGCAGCCGCCCGGCGGTTCGCCAGGGCCCTGTTCGACGTCGTGCGGGCGGAACGTGCGGATCTGGACCGCGCCGGTCGCGAGCTGGCCGAGTTCGCCGGGCTCGTGTCCGCCAACGATCGCCTCATGCGGGCCCTGACGCATCCGGCGGTCCCTTCGCCGAAGAAGCGGGCGGTCGTCGAGCAGTTGATCGCGCGCGCGGGCGGGTTGCTGCCACAGGTGTCGAAGCTGCTCCTGCTGCTGGCCGAGCGCGATCGCCTGGTCCTCCTGCCGGATGTGGCGGAGCAGTACCGCGACCGCCTGATGGACCATCGCCGGGTCGTACGCGCGGAGGTCGTGACGGCAGCAGCGGTTCCATCGGAGCGGATCGCGGCGCTGCGCGACGGGTTGGCCCGCGCGATGGGACGCGACGTCGAGCTCGAGGCGCGCGTGGACGAATCGATCGTCGGCGGTGCCATCGCACGCGTCGGGAGCACCGTCTTCGACGGCAGCCTCACGCGGCAGCTGCAGAAGATGAGGGACGCGCTGGTCCGGGAGGGGGCTCACAGGGGGTAGCGGGACGTCCCACAGCGGATCCTCGGGACGCCGGCGTTCGACAGGTACCGTTACAGACATGGACATCAAAGCTGAAGAAATCTCGAAGATCATCCGCGATCAGATTGGGAGCTATGCCGTCGATGTCGATGTCGCCGAAGTAGGCACGATCGTGGCCGTCGGCGACGGCATCGCCCGCGTGCACGGCGTCGAAAAGACGATGGCGGGCGAGATGCTGGAGTTCCCGCACGGGGTCTACGGCATCGCGCTGAACCTGGAAGAGGAGAGCGTCGGCGTCGTGCTCCTCGGCGACTACACCGAGATCAGCGAGGGAGACACCGTCAAGCGGACCAACCGAATCATCTCGGTTCCAGTCGGCGAGGAGATGGTGGGACGCGTCGTGAACGCGCTCGGGCAGCCCGCCGACGGCAAGGGTCCGATCGTGACGCGCCACTTCCGCGAGATCGAGAGGCTGGCGCCCGGCGTCGTCGATCGCAATCCCGTGAAGGAGCCGCTCCAGACCGGCCTGAAGGCGATCGACGCGATGGTGCCGATCGGCCGCGGCCAGCGCGAGCTGATCATCGGCGACCGCCAGACCGGGAAGACGGCGCTCGCGGTCGACACGATCATCAACCAGCGCGGGCAGGACGTGATCTGCATCTACAGCGCAATCGGCCAGAAGCAGTCGACGATCGCGCAGGTCGTGCGGACGCTCGAGGAAGCCGGCGCGATGGAATACACGATCGTGGTGGCGGCCGCGGCGTCGGATCCGGCGTCGCTGCTGTACATCAGTCCGTATGCCGCCTGCGCCATGGGCGAGTACTTCCGCGACAGCAACCGCCACGCGCTCTGCGTGTACGACGACCTGTCGAAGCACGCCCAGGCGTACCGGGAGATCTCGCTGCTGCTGCGCCGGCCGCCGGGCCGCGAGGCGTACCCGGGCGACGTCTTCTACCTGCACTCGCGGCTCCTGGAGCGGGCCGCCAAGCTGAAGGCGGATCTCGGCGGCGGATCGCTGACG
>DATIEW010000160.1:0-3183 GCA_035455585.1 Vicinamibacterales bacterium
GGAGGCCGGCCGGCTCGGCCGCCGCGGCCCCCGGGGCCGTGCGCGGCTCGTCTGTCTCCGGGTAGCGCTGGCCGGCGTCGTCCTGGCAGCCGGCTGCGGCAGCCGCGCGGTGCCCTACGAAGAGGAAGTCGCCGGCTGGCGGGTCGAGAAAGACCGCTTCATGCGCGAATCCTCCGAATCGCCGGTGCCGTCGCCGGACCGCGCGACGTTCCCGCCGCTCCTCTACTTTCCGATCTCGGCGGAGTACCGCGTGCCTGCGTCGCTCGAGGTCATCCAGACCGAGGACGTGATCGAGATGTCGACCTCGACCGGGCAGCGGCGGCGCATGCGCAGGATCGGCAAGCTCGATTTCACGCTGAAAGGAGAACGGCGGACGCTGACCGCCTTCGTGGACGCCTCGGCGCGTGACATGAGGCGTCTGTTCGTTCCGTTCGGCGACCTCACCAACGGGACGGAGACGTACCCGGGCGGCCGCTATCTCGATCTCGATCGGACCGCAACCGGCATCTACGACCTCGACTTCAACCGCGCCTACCATCCCTTCTGCGTGTTCAATTCCGCGTACGACTGCCCGGTGCCGCCGCGCGAAAACCGGCTCGAGGTGCCCGTGCGAGCCGGCGAGAAGCTCGCCGGCCCGTGATCGCCGCGGTCGTCTTCGACTTCGACGGCGTCCTCGCCGACTCCGAGCCGCTTCACCTGCGGGCGTACCAGGAGGTCTTCGCCGCGATGGGCGCGGCGCTGCCCCGGGAAGAGTACTACGCCCGGTACCTCGGCTACGACGACGAGGGCGTATTCCGGGCCGTGGCTTCGGCGCGCGGGTGGGATCTCGACGAGGCGCGGATCCGGAAGCTCGTCGAGGAGAAGGGGCGGATACTCGACGGCATGATCGCCGATGGAGATCTGCTCTACCCGGGAGCTGTCGCGTGCGTCGCGCGGCTCGCCGCGGAGTTTCCCCTCGGCATCGCGTCCGGGGCCCTGCGGCACGAGATCGAGCACACCCTGCGCCGCCTGCGGCTCGACCGGCACTTCCGGTTCATCGTGGCCGCCGGCGACGCGCGCGAGAGCAAGCCCGCGCCGGACCCCTACCGTCTGGCCGCCGAGCTGCACGGCGTGCCGCCCTCCGCGTGCGTCGCCATTGAGGACTCCCGCTGGGGAATCGAATCGGCCAGGGCGGCCGGACTCTGGTGCGTCGGCATCACGCACACGTATCCCGTTTCGGAGCTGATGGAGGCCGACACGATCGTCTCGTCGCTGGCCGATCTCACGCCCGAGCTGATCCGATCACTCGAGTGCTGAATGCTGAGTGCTGAATGCCGAGTGCGCAGTGTCGAAGGCTGAATCGCGGGGAATCGGGAGTTGGGAGTTTGCGATTGGGAGTTTACAATCGTTCCGTGCCCTTCTCGCTGCATCTCCAGGCACGGACGGCCCAGGTTGCCGCTGCACTCCAGCGAGCCATGGCGACACCGGGCGACGACCTGGCGAGTGCAGCCCTGACCATCGCGCACGTGGAATACCCTGCGCTCGAACAGGCCCGCTACCTCGACCAGCTCGATAAGATGGGGTCCGAGGCGTCTGCCCGGCTGGGCGGCCGCACGCGGTCGACCGAGGAAGCGGTCGGCGCGCTCAACGAGTACCTCTTCGACGAACAGGGCTTCAGCGGAAACCGGGACCAGTACGACGATCCGCGCAACAGCTTCATCAACGACGTGCTCGATCGGCGCACCGGCATTCCGATCAGCCTCGCGGTCGTCTACCTCGAGGTCGCGCGGCGGGCCGGAGTGCAGGTTACAGGGGTCAACTTCCCTGGCCACTTTCTACTACGCGCCCCGTACGGCCCCTCCGGCGGCACAGCCGGCCGCATCGGAGACCGCTCGCTCATCATCGACCCGTTCCACGGCGGCGCCCGGCTCTCGGAGCAGGACTGCCGCGAACTGCTGCGGCAGCACGTCGGGGATGATGTCGCGTTCGACGAGACGCTGCTCGCGCCGGCGACCAGGCACGACGTGGTCGTCCGGATGCTCGTGAACCTGAAACGGCTGTACGTCAGGATGCGCTCGTTTCCGCAGGCGCGGCTCACTGCCGACCTCCTGCTGAGCGTGGATCCGTCGGCGATAACCGAGCTGCGCGACCGCGGGTTGCTCGCCTATCACCTCCAGGACTTCGCCGCCGCGCTGCGCGATCTCGAAGCCTACCTGCGCCTGCTGCCGAAAGGGCAGGCGCCGGCCGACGAAGCGGACGATGCCATGACGGAGGGGGCCGACGCGCAGGAAGAAAGCGAAGACGCGCAGATCTGGGAGCACGTCAAGTCGCTTCGGAGACGCGTCGCCGGGTTCAACTGACTCACCTGGCAACCTCTTCGTACAGGTATGCGGAGGCGATGATTCCTCCGTGGAAGTTGCCGAGATCGAGCTTCTCGTTCGGCGCGTGGGCGTTTTCGTCGGGCAGCCCGACGCCGAAGAGAACCGAGGGCAGCCCCAGGATCTCCTGGAACGTCGCCACGACGGGGATGGAACCGCCCTCGCGGTTGAAGACCGGCGCCCTGCCGAACCCCTTCTCGATCGCCCGGCCGGCCGCCTGGACGAACGGGTTGTCGAACTCCGTCATCCACGGCTTGCCCCCGTGCATGCGCGTAATCGTCAGCTCCACCGTCTTCGGAGTGACCTTGCGGACGTAGTCCTCGAAGAGCTGCGCGATCCGATCCGGCTGCTGATCGGGCACGAGCCGCATGCTGACCTTCGCCATCGACACGGCGGGGATGACCGTCTTGGACCCTTCGCCGGTGAAGCCCGACAGCAGGCCGTTGATCTCGAAGGTCGGCCGGGCCCACACCCGCTCGAGCGTCGTATAGCCCTTCTCGCCGAACAGCTTCGGCGCGCCCAGCTCCTTCCGGTACCTTGTCTCGTTGAACGGCAGCTTCTTGAACTCCGCGCGCTCCTCCTCCCGCAGCGGCCGCACATCGTCATAGAAGCCGGGGATCTTCACGCGCCCGCCCCGGTCCTTCATCTGCGCGAGGACCTGTGCCAGCACCATGGCGGGGTTCGCCACCGCGCCGCCGAACGATCCCGAATGGAGATCGCTCCTGGTCCCTCGCAGGTCGATCTGGAAATAGACGAGGCCGCGCAGCCCGTAGCAGATCGAAGGAACGCCGCGATCGAACATCGGCGAGTCGGAAATGACCACGAC
>DATIEW010000161.1:0-6991 GCA_035455585.1 Vicinamibacterales bacterium
GGGACGACTGCCCTCGGGACGCGCGAGGTGGTCTCGACGCCGTTCGACACGCAGTTTGCCGGCGTCGAGGTCCAGGCGACAGTTGCCGACAACCTGCTGCAGCAGGACTACATCCGCCGAACGGAGTACGGCCCCGCCATCGAGACGCATGTCGTGATCGGGCTCGGCCTCGTCGCGGCGCTCCTGGTCCGTCGCTTCGGCCTCGCCTCGGGCGCGCTCGGCGCGGCGGCCTGTCTGGTTGGCCTCTGGTTCGGCGCCGCCTGGCTGTTGTCCTCGGCTGGCGTCTTCCTTTCCCCCCTCTTTCCGACGATGGGCCTGACGGGCGCGCTCGCGACGATAACAGCCGTGAGGTTCACGATCGAACGGCGCCGCGCCGATCGAGAAGGCGAAGAAAAGGAAACGTCGCAGAAGCTGATGGTGCGGACGCTGCTCCGGCTCACGGAGACGAGGGACGCCGAGACCGGCCGGCATTCGCGGCGGACGCAGCAGTACACGCGTGTCCTGGCAGAAGAGCTCGCGCGAAACCCGAGGTTCCGCAAGTACCTGACGCCGGAACGGATCGACCTGCTGTCGAGCCTCGCGCCGCTGCACGACATCGGCAAGGTCGGCGTCCCGGATCACCTGCTCCAGAAGCCCGGCCAGCTCACGGCCGAGGAGTTGCTCGAGATGCAGAAGCATCCCGTCTATGGCAGGGATGTGATCGCGCGCGCCGAGCACGACGTGGGCGTGCACGATCACGCGATTCTCGAGATGGCGAAGGACATCGTCTATACCCACCACGAGAAATGGGATGGAACGGGCTACCCTCAGGGCCTCAGCGGAACCGGAATTCCGATTCCCGGCAGGGTAATGGCCGTCGTGGACGTCTACGACGCCTGCACGACGCGCACGCTCTACCGGCCGTCCCTGTCCCACGACGACGCCGTTGCGTTCATCGTCAGGGGACGCGGGACACACTTCGATCCGGACGTCGTCGACGCGTTCGTGAAAGTCTCGGCAGTCGTGCGGGAGGTCTCCGACCAGGAAGCGCAGGGGTCGACAACGAACGACGCGTCAGAAGCTGCGAGCCGTCGCGCCGGTTGACGGCTGAGGGACGCTGAGCTTGCGGTTCGCAGTTCGCGGTTCACTTTACTGAGGCCGCTGGACCGCTGTCGGCAGCACGGCCCAGGTGCCCTGCAGGTGCACGTGGCCGCCGCAGGACGGGGCGTCAGATGCTGACTCGGCGGGCCAATGCTTCTTTCTGTAGAGCGCAACGTATCGTGCGCCCTTGAAATCCGCCTCATCGAACGCAGCGACCACGGGTCGCCCGTCAAGGCTGGCCACTCCGAGCACGGCCAGGTCCACGTTGGGTATCAGACGTACCCACCTGGCCTTTCGCGTGAGGGGTGTTCCGAGCAGGTTGGTCTTGAGAAGCTCCGAGAGCTCCACGTGATACGGCTGATCGGGGTCAACGCGCAGCATGCCGCAGACAACCCTCTCGAGCACGGCACAATCACGTCTGCCAGCTCGGGGAAGACGACGTACACCATCGAATCGGGGCGGGACGAGTCAAGCCCCAGGAGCTCATGAACAGCCGCCGCGCCACTCTTGCCTGGTTGGGGAGGACCGCCTGGTATCAATACGGCGGCAGGAGCGGTACTCGTTTTGAACACGCTGCGCAAGACGAGGAAGGGCCGTGAAGCCGGTTGTGCGGCAACGAAAAGGTGCGTGCTCAGCACAGCGCCGACACTCACGACAAAACTGAACAATCGGCGCATATCTCTTACCTGCTCTTCCCCCCCTTACGAGCGAGCCGAACAGGCCCACCTTCCTCGCTCATCTAACCTCCCGATCGTCCTCCGTTTCCTCATCCGCCGCAACTCCCCAGATGCTTCCGGAAGAACTGCTCAACACGCGTGTACATGTCGATCGAATTGTCCGGGTTGCGGAAGCCGTGCCCCTCGTTCGGGTAGCTCTTCGCTTCGAAGTCCTTCCCGAGCCGCTTCAGCTCGGCGACGGCCAGTTCGAAGTTCCGGTACGGCGCGCGGTCGTCCAGCTCGCCGTGCGTGATGAGCAGCGGCACGCGGATGTTGGCGAACCGGTCGATCGTGTTGCTCTTCGCGTAGATCTCCGGCCGCTCGGCGGGAAGGCCGCCGTGCCCGGTCTTCGAGAAGATCTTCCCGAGACGGTCCATCAGATCGAACGTCATCGTCTGTGAGTAGATGCCGCGCATCGGCGCCGCCGCGTCGAACTTGTCGGGCGTCCGCGTGATGGCGGCCATCGACTGCATGCCGCCGTAGCTGCCGCCGTAGATCCCGACCTTGCCGTTGCCGTACGGCAGCGTGCGCAGGTAGTCGGCCGCCGCGCCGGGATCCAGCGCCTGACCGTTGAGCCAGTCCTCGACGCCGAGATCCTGGAACTCCCGGCCGAAGCCGGATCCCCCTCGATAGTTGATCGCCAGCACGACGAAGCCCTTCGACGCGAAGTACTGCTCCATCAGGTTCTGGCCGCGCTGGTACGAGTTGCTGCCGCCGCCGTGCACCTGCACGAGCGACGGACACCGCTGACCCGAATCGAGGCCTGGAGGAAGATACAGAAACCCCTGGATGTAGAGGCCGTCGTAGCTGCGGTAGGACACCTCCACCGGTTCGTGGAGCCCGGCCCACTTCGTGGCGAAGTTCGTGATCCGGCGTTCCGGCCCGCCCCCTGCGGGCAGGTAGTAGATATCGTTGCCTTCCGTGGCCGAACCGCGCGCGAACACGAACGCACTCCCGTCCGGCGTCGCGTCGAAGCCTCCGATCACTCCCCCGATGTGGCTCACGCGCGTGGCGACGCCCCCATCGGCCGGGACGGCCCAGATGTAGTCCTCCCCGCGCTGCTGGTAGATGAAATAAATGCGCCGGCCGTCACCCGACCACACGGCGCGATTGCCGTACCCCGTGGCGTGAATCGGCATCGACACCTTCGATTCGCGCCCGGTCTTCGGATCGACCAGGAAGATGTCGGTCAGGTCCAGATACCAGTAGTCCTTCTTCGAGTCGCCGAGCACCGCGAGGCGATCCCCTCCCGGCGACCAGTAGAGAGACGGAGCGATCACGGTGACGCCGCGCGAAAGCTGCCTCGCCTTCCCGCTCGCCACCTCGACGATCCACACATCGTCCGCCCAGTAGTCCACCTTGTTCGACACATAGGCAATCGTGCGCCCGTCCGGCGACCACGCTGGCCGGAACCGGCCGTCGTCGACGGCCATCGATTCCCGGGTGAGCTGACGCGCCTCTCCACCTTCGGAGGGCACGAGCCAGATATCCTGGTGACCGCCTTCGGTCGAATAGAACGCGATCGTGCTGCCGTCGGGCGAGAACGCCGGCGCGCGAAGACCCTTGACGGCGGAGGTAATCGCCTTCGGCTCCCCATCGTTCAGACCGAGACGCCAGAGACGGTCTCCTCTCGTGAAGAGGACGCTCCGGCCGTCGGGCGCCCACACGGGATTGCTCCCTTCCGTCCAGAACACGGGCTCGCCTGCCTGACCCGCGTCAATCGCTACGCGGTGAATACCGCTGCCGCCGCTGCCTCTTCCGGTGAACGCCACCGTCCTGCCGTCGGGAGAGATCGCTGGATTGCCGGCGCCGCCGCGGCCCTGCCGGTAGATGTTCTCGAGCGTGAGCGGAAGCCCTTCCTCCGCGCGCGCGCCGTCCGTCGGAGGAGTCGAGCTGGCACACGCAGCGAGGCTGACGAACATCACGCTGACGCCGATCCTCGTGAGGACGGACGTCATGACATCGAGCGGGAACGAGCGACTCGTCATGTTGGCACCTCGTCGAGATCCGCGCTTCGCGGTTCGCGGTTCGCGATTCGCGGTTCGTGGTTCGCAGTTCGTGGTTCGTGGTTCGCGGTTCGCGGTGCAACAGGTCCCGGATCTGACAACCACCGGAGACCGCGATCCGCGATCCGAGAACAACGGCTCGATTCCATTCACGCTCAGAGCCGATGAACGATCTCGCCGGCCTTCATCACGAAGACCGGACCGGCCAGCGCCCGCACGTCCTCGAGCGGGTTGCCGACAACGGCCACGAGGTCGGCGCGCAGGCCGGGAACGATCGCGCCACGATCGGTGAGGCCGCACACATCGGCGCCCCCGGTCGTGGCGGCCCGCAGGGCGCGCGCAGGCGTCGCTCCGAACTGCACGAGACGCGCGACGTCGAACGCCAGGCACCCGTGCATGCTGTCGGTGCCAACGCCCACACGGGCTCCCGCCTGCAGGACTCGACGCCACGTCTGTTCGACCCGCTCCCTTGCCTCGTGCAGCTTGGCCGCGATCCCGGGACGCCCGGCGTCGCCGGCCTCGATGCCGGCAGGATGGTCCTGGATCGAGAACGTGCCGACCACCGCCAGCCCGCGGCGGACCGCCGCCGCGATCAGGCCGTCGTCGAGCAGCACGCCGTGCTCGATCGTGTCCACGCCGTTCTCGATCGCGCGCCGCGCGCCCTCACCGCCGTGGGCATGTGCGGCCAGGCTGAGCCCGAGGCGGTGTGCGGTGTCGGCCGCACAGCGGATTTCCCGCTCGCTGAACGGGCAGTCCCCCTGCGACGTCGCTACGCTGGACACGCCGCCGGTGACGAAGATCTTGATCAGCCGCGCACCCCTCGAAGCGTTCGCCTCGACGAGGCGGACAATATCCTCTTCGGATTCGACCGCGGTGAGAGCGTGGCCGTGTGCGCCGGGCTTTGCCAGCTGCACGCCCGCACACGCCAGATCGGGCCCGAGCGTCGTCCCCTCATCGATCTCGTCGCGCACGCGGAAATCCACCTCGCGCTCCTGGCCCATGACTCGCATCGTGGTGACGCCCGACATCAGGTCCGCCAGCACGCTGGACCTGGCCGTCGCGAGCTGCTCCTCCACGGGAAGCCGCATCTGACCGATCTGGTCGCCGCGCGAGGGGACGATGGAAACGTGTGAGTGAGCATCGATCAGGCCCGGAAGCAGCGTCGTTCCCTGCAGCCGCACGACGGGGGAACTGCCGGCGGCAAGCGAAGGCTCGATCGCCGCGATCCGGCCGTTGTCGACGACCACGACACCGCGATCGGCAGTGTCGGACAGGCCGGTGAAGATCCGATCCGGTACGAGGAATCGCTTCACGACGTGACGCGGCGTCAACTCCCAACTGCCAACTTCCAACTCCCAGGGCACCGGACTCCGGGCTGCGTGGCTGGGTCCCCATGCAAGGTCACGAGCTTGGCGTCCCAGCGCATCTCTTCAAGCCTCAGAAAGTGCGGTCAACCTGATCTCCTTGGGCCTTGGGAGTTGGAGATTGGGAGTTGATCCGGTTTCCCTCACCCTCTCAGCTCTGCGACGCCTTCAGGTGCCGATCGAAGAACGCTTCGAGCCGCTGGTACATGTCCACTCGGTTCGCGGGGTTCCGGAAGCCGTGCGGTTCGTTCGGATAGCTCCTGCTCTCGAATGTCTTGCCGTGCTTCTTGAGGAGCTCCACGGCGAGCTGATACTGCCGGAAGGGCGCGCGGACGTCCGCTTCGCCGTGCATGATGAGCAGCGGCGTCTTCACGTTCTGCACGCTCGCCAGCGTGTTGCTGATGGCGTAGATCTCCCTGCGCTCCTCGGGCGATCCTCCGTGCCCCGTGCGGATGAAGATCTTGCCGACGCGGTCGGCGTTCGTGTACGCGTCGGCGAAATCGTAGATCCCCGCCATCGGGACCGCCGCGTCGTACTTGTCCGGGTGCCGCGCGATCGTCGCGAGCGACATGATGCCGCCGTAGCTGTAGCCGTAGATGCCCACCCTGCCGTTGACGTACGGCAGCGACCGCATGAAATCGGCGGCGATCGCCGCGTCGTGCGCCTGCCCGTTGGCCCAGTCGTTCACGCCGAGATCCTGGAACTCGCGCCCGAAGCCGGAGCCGCCGCGGTAGTTGATCGCCAGCACGACGTAGCCCTTCGAGGCCAGGTACTGCTCGAGCAGGTTCTGCGTCCGCAGGTACGAGTTGGTGCCTCCGCCGTGCACGTTCACCAGCGCGGGATATCGGGCGCCCGCGCGCATGTCGGGCGGCAGATACAGGAAGCCCTGGATATAGAGGCCGTCGAACGATCGGTAGGACACTTCCTGGGGCTCGCGGACGTTCTCCCACTCGGGGGCGTAGCTCGTGAGCTGGCGCGGCGGGCCGCCAACGCTGCTCAGGTAGTACGCCTCGCCGCCGCTGTCGGGGCCCGATCGGACGTACACGAACGCATCCCCCTTCGCCGTGGTGTTGAAGGATCGCAACGAACCAAGACCGTGGGTGACACGCGTCGCGACGCCTCCAGCCGACGGAACGGTCCACACGTTGAGATCGCCCCGCTCGTGGTACACGAAATACAGATGCCGGCCGTCGCCGGTCCAGTAGACCGGCAGGCTGTGCAGCCGGTCGGTGGCCGGTATCTGCATCTTCACGGTGCGCTCGGCGCCCGTGAGGGGATCGAGCAGCCAGATGTCGTGAAGGTCTTCGTACCAGTAGCCCTTCTTCGAGGTGCCGAGCAGCGCGATCGTCCGGCCGTCGGGCGACCAGGCCGGCGTCGATCCGGCCATCAGGCCTTTCGACAGCTGCCGTGATTTGCCAGTCGCCACGTCGACGAGCCAGACGTCGTCGTGCCAGTAGTTGCTCTTGTTGGAGATGTAGGCGATCGTGCGGCTGTCGGGAGACCAGGCCGGGGCGAAGCGTGAATCGTCCTCCGCCATCGCCGCCTGCGTGAGCTGCCGTGGGGGCGCGCTGCCGTCGGCGGGCACGAGCCAGATGTCCTGATGGCCGCTCCTCGTGGAATAGAACGCAATCGACCTGCCGTCCCGGGATACGGCGGGCGCGCGCTCGTTGTCGGCATCCTTCGTCACCTGCGCCGGCTCCGCTGAGCCTACGCGCATCGTCCAGAGATCACCCTGACGCGAGAAGAGGACGCGCTGGCCGTCGGGGAACCAGTCCGCGAGGCTCCCCTCGAACCAGAATCCAGGCTCCTCGGCCTCCGCCGTGGA
>DATIEW010000162.1:0-4299 GCA_035455585.1 Vicinamibacterales bacterium
GACGCCGTCATGGAGTCGCCCGACTCCTACACGACGCCCGCATGGGCCGAAGTGACCGGCCGTCCCGAGCTCATCATCACGGGCGGCGACGTCGTCTCGGGGCACGACCCGGCCACCGGCGCCGAGTACTGGCGCGCCGACGTCCTCAACCCGCAGCGCGGCCGGAACTACCGTATCGTGGCGTCCCCGACCGTCGTGGGCGACCTCATCATCGCGCCGACCAGGAACAACCCGCTGGTCGCCATCCGTCCCGGCGGCAAGGGGGATGTTGCCGCGAGCCACGTGGCCTGGACCTTCGCGCAGGGCCCCGACGTGCCGACGCCGGTCAGCGACGGCAAGCTCCTCTACATCGTCCGCGACAGCGGCGTCGCCTTCGCGCTCGACGTCAAGACAGGCCAGACCGTCTACGGACCGGAACGGCTGCCCCCGGGCACCTACAGCGCGTCGCCGATCCTCGCCGACGGCAAGATCTACGTGACGACCGAGGAAGAGGGCGTCACGACGGTCTATCGCGCGGGTCCCACGTTCGAGATCCTGGCGTCGAACAGGCTCGCGGACGATTGTTCCCCGTATTGCCTGAGTACCGTGGCGGTTTCCGAAGGCCAGCTGTTCCTGCGGACGGCGTCGTTCGTCTGGGCCATCGGCGAACGGCGCACCAGGTAGGGTTCCAGGTTAGGTGATAGGTTTCGCGCTGTCATGGATGAGTCGTCCGGGGGAGGCGACTCATCTGCGCCTGTTACTCCGCTCTCCGCCTCGGCTGCGACTGGCGCTCCCATTGGTCCGCCGGGTCTACCGGTACCCGTGAGGCCCGTAGGTTCGCTGCAGGCGCTTTCCCGTGGGCGCGAACGATCGCTCGGTGCGCGACGGCAGGCGGCTCCGGGCGTTCTGCAGCAGCGCCGTGCCCCCCTCCTGCGCGCGGACGCCGTCGAGGAGGAGCCGCTGGTTCACGAGACCCGTGAAGCCAGCCAGCGCCCGGAACGCCAGGTACGCCTCGAGAAAGCTGGTCGCGGGCACGCGAATGGTCTTGTCGTCGACCTCCGTCGCTCCCGGGAATCCGATGGCCACGCCCGCATACTCGGTCAGCGTGTAGCCGTACTCGTTGTCGAAGCGCGGCGGCAGGTTGCCGGTCCAGGCTGGGATCTTCGCGACGTTCCTCAGCGCGCGGGCCGCCGCGGCTTCGATATCCGCGGAGACGTCCGCCCGCGGCCGGGCCACGGCACGCTCCACGCTCTCGGCGGTTTTGACCACGACGTATTCGGTTGCAGGCGAGAACGCCGCCACCTCCCGTCCCAGCACATCGTCGCCGGTCACCAGGATCAGCGGTACGCCGAAACGCGCCGCTGAGGCGGCCACCAGCATGCTCTCGTTCATCTCGTGCCCGCCCATCGTCCAGCGGGTATGCCCGTTGTAGGTGTGAGCCAGGAACCCCCCGCCGGCGGCCTTGCTGTGCATCGCGATCGCGACCATGGCGGTGAACGATCGGTCGATCGCGTCGATGTAGGGATCGTACGGCGTGTCGCGAATCTCGTGACGGGCGCCCTCCGGCATTCGATCGAGGATGTAGTCCGGGTTCGGGTTGCCGCTGCCGTGGCCGTCGGTCACGACGATTTCCGTGGCTCCTGCCGCAAGCAGACCACGGATAGCGGCGTTGACGTCCTCGACGAGCGACACACGCGTCGCCTCGTAGGTTGGCGAACCGTAGATGACGTCGGCCGGCTGCACTGCGTTGGTGATGCCCTCCATGTCGTAGATCAGCAGCACTTTCACGCCGGGCTGTTCGTGCCCGGAGAGCGGCGTCAAAGCGGCCACGCCGCCCGCCGCCAGCAGGCCAGTTGCCAACACGCGCACCAAGGTCATATGACACCCCCGTCAGCTTCAGCACGAGCGCGATGGGCCCAAGGGCCGTCGGCCACGCTGGCAATCACCCGCGAGGAAGGGCTGCATCATGGTCTCGCGCCTTCCCGCTCACAGCCGCCGTGCGCGCAAGATCGGCACCGGCGGCGTCAGCCGTTGCTGCTCGACCGGCTGCTGCTGAATGCGGCGCACCACGTCCAGTCCCCTCACTACGCGTGCGAACGCCGCCGCTCCCTGCCCATCGTCGAACCGAAGGCCGCCGAAATCGAGCGACGGCTGATCGTTCAGCAGGATGAAGAAGTCCGAGGTCGCCGAATCCGGCGCACCCCGTGCCATCGAGACGACACCGGCCACGTGTTTGAGACCGGTTTTGGTGGTCCGCTCGAGCGGAATGGGAGGAAACTTCTCCACCTGCCGCGCCGGGTCGATCCCGCCCTGGATGATCTCGAGCAGCGGACGGTTCGGCGGCGACGGGGTGTAGTTGTCGGCGCGGGTGGCACGGTGGAACCGTCCACCATCGTAGAAGCCGCCGTCGACGTACTTCAGGAAGTTGGCGGCCGTGAGGGGCGCGTGCGCCGTGTCGATGGCGATATCGATCTCTCCCAGCGGCGTCTCGAGCCTCACGAGCACCTCACCGGCCGTGATGGTCTGAAGCGGCCGAGCGCCCGCCCAGGCCGCGAGCAGCAGTGGGAGGAGCGCGATGCCCGTGAGGCAGTTCTGCATAGCGTGCGTCCTTTCCGATCGGCCAGCGCGGTTCGGCACCGGCCTCCGTTCCTGCAACGGGTCGCGACGACATGGGTCGCGTCGGCCATCGGCGCCTATTCGTACCTGAGCGCCTGCATCGGTTGCACGCGCGAGGCGCGATAGGCGGGGATGTAGCCGGCACCGAGCGCGACGACGACCAGCACCACGACGGACAGCGCCGTGACGGCGGGATCGAAGCCTTTGATGTCGAACAACAGCGACTCGGCGCCTCGTCCAAGGTAGTACGCGCCGACGAGCCCGATAATGCCGCCGATCAGCGTCATCCAGCCGACTTGCTTCAGGATCATCCGCCGCATGCGCGGCGCGTCGGCGCCCAGGGCCATGCGCAGGCCGATCTCGCGCGTCCGCTGGTGGACGGTGTACGCGAGCACCCCGTAGAGACCCACGGCCGCGAGCAGCGTCGCAAGCAGCGCGAACGCCGAGGACAGCGTGCTGATCAGCCGGTCCATGAACACGTTCTCGCGTACCTGCTGGGGCAGCGGCTTGAGATCCTCGATCGGCAGGTTCCGATCGAGCCTTGCCAGCACCGCCGGCGCCGCCCGCAGCACCGAGTCGGGCTCGAGCGTCGTCCTCACGTAGAAGTACATGGTGCCGAGACGTTCGCTCTGCCGGTAGGGCAGAAAGAAGATCGGAGGCAGCACCTGCCTCACCTCGCTGTACTTCGCGTTCTGGACGATCCCCACGATCTCCAGGTCGAGTTCGCGCCCGCTCGTCGACATGCGCTTGCCGACCGCGTCCCGGCCGAGGTTGAACTTCCTGGTGAACGCCTCGTTGACGATGACCACCTTGGGCGCATCGGGACCGTCCGCGTCCGTGAACTCGCGCCCCGCCAGGAGCGGGATACCCAGCGTCCGGAAGTAGCCTGGACCGATCTGGTTGAAGTTCGCGTGCGTATCGGTGTCCGGGCCGCTCTCGAATCCCTGGACCGATACGCTGCTGCCCCAGTTGCTTCCGGCCAGGAGCGGCACCATCGAGGCCGTCACGCCCGCCACGCCTGGAAGCGCCGAGAGGTCCTCGGTCATCCGCTCGAAGAAGGCCCGGGTGCGGGAGGTGTCATAACCGTTTTGCTGCGGCGACACGCCGAACGTCACCACGTCGTCGATCCTGATCCCGAGGTCCACGCGGCTCACGTTCATCAGGCTCCGGATGAACAGCCCGGCGGCAACGAGCAGTGCCATCGACAGCGCGATCTGCGCCGTGACCAGCGAGGCGCGAAACCTCGCCGCGGCCTTCGCGCCGGATGGCTGGCCCGCCTGCGCCTTGATGGTCGAGACGAGATCGGGCCGGGTGCTGTGAAGCGCGGGAAACAGCCCGAACAGGAAGCCGGTCGCAAGCGACAGCACCGCCGCAAAGTAGACGACAGGCATCTGCAGCTCGAATGCCAGCGATTCGGTGGCGTCCGGTGGCAGCAGGGACGCGATGAGCGCCAGCGTCAGGCGCGCGAACACGAGCCCCGCGATTCCGCCAAGGACGGCGAGCACGCACGACTCGGTGAGCAGTTGCGCGAGCAGGTGACGACGGCTGGCGCCGATCGACAGACGCACGGCCATCTCGGTCGCTCGACCCGCGCCGCGGGCGAGCAGCAGGTTGGCGATGTTCGCGCACGCGATGAGCAGCACGGACGCCGAGACGCCGAGCAGGATCCGAAGCGGCGGCCCGGCGGTTCGCGGGATGCGGCTC
>DATIEW010000163.1:0-3785 GCA_035455585.1 Vicinamibacterales bacterium
TCTGATGGCCTCGGCGGCATAGACGGCCGCGGCGATTCCCGCCTTCATGTCGCACGCGCCCCGCCCGTAGACACGGCCGTCCCGCACGAGGCCGTCAAAGGGATCCACCGTCCACCCGGCGCCCGCCGGTACGACGTCGAAGTGGCCGTTGAGATGGACGAGCGGGCGAAGTGCCCTGCCGTGCCTGAGTCCGACGACGTTGACGCGGGGATGGGACGGGGTGTGTTCGGGCCGCCCTTCGGCTGCCAGATACTCGACCTCGAAGCCGCACGCGGCGAGACGGCTGCCGATCGCCTGGGCGCACTCGGCATATGCGTCCCCGGGAGGATTGACGGTCGGGATACGGATCAGATCGGAAACGAACTCCACGATCTCGTCCCGTGCGGCGTCGACGGCAGCCAGGACGCGATCGACAGCGGCGGCGGCAAGCGGCATGACCCGGGCTTGATTACAGGAAATCTGGAAGGTTGTCAAACCGTCGAACCATCGGATAGCATGCGTCCCGCCGTCAGGAAGACCACGTGCCATCCAGCATGCGTTCGCCGTCTCGCGCGCGAAGAGCAGGCCACCGGAACGGGAAGATCTCCGGGCCGTTCGGCTTCCTCACCGTCGGCCAGACGGCCCGCATCCTCGGCGTGAGCCCATCAACGCTTCGCCTGTGGGAGAGCGTCGGCCTCGTGGCCCCCATCCGCAGCAATGGCCGGTACCGGTTGTACAGCCCCAGCCTCCTGAAGCTGCTGAAGCGGATCAAGTACCTCCGTGAGGTGCAGCGGCTGAACGTCCCCGGCATCAAGCGCGAGCTGGGAACGTCGGTCCCGAGGGCCGGAACGCGGACCGAGCAGCGGCCGCTCGGCCCGAAGCTCCGGCGGCTGCGGGAGCGCAGCGGCATGGGAATCGTGGAGGCCGCGCGCCGAGCGGGGATCTCGGCCGGCTTCCTCAGCGCCGTCGAACGGGCGCAGGCCAACGCGTCGGTCGCCACGCTGCAGCGCCTCGCCACCGCCTGCGGCACGACGGTGATGGAGCTGTTCCACGCGCCGCGGAGCAAGGACCGGCTGTGCCGTCCGTCGGATCGGCGTGTGCTCGAAGTGCACCCGGGCGTGCGCATGGAGCTCCTCTCGACCGGCGCGACGATGCTGCAGTCGATGCTCTTTCGTGTTGCGCCGCTCGCCGGGAGCGACGGGTCCTACTCCCACCAGGGAGAGGAGTTCATTTTCATGCTCGCCGGCACGCTCGAAGTCTGGCTCGACGAGCTGGAGTGCTTCGTCCTCCACGAAGGCGACGGTTTCTGGTTCGAGAGCACGCTCGGCCATCGCTGGTTCAATCCCTCCCACGACGACGCCGTCCTGCTCTGGATCAACACTCCGCCGACCTTCTGACCGTGTGGCACCTCGTCCTGCTCCTCGTCTACTCCACGGGCCTGATCGCGCTCGGGCTCTGGATAGGCAGGCGCGTCAGGGGATCGGGCGACTTCTTCGTGGCCGGGCGGAGCCTGGGGCCGGGCCTGATCTTCGCCACCGTGCTTGCCGCCAACATCGGAGCGGGTTCTACGGTCGGCGCGACCGGCGTCGGCTTCGACGATGGCGTGAGCGCCTGGTGGTGGAACGGCTCGGCGGGCATTGGCGCGCTGCTGCTGGCGCTCTGGATAGGGCCGCGCATCTGGCGTCTGGCCAGAGAGCACAACTTCTACACGGCCGGCGACTTCCTCGAACACCGCTACGGCCGGGAGGTGCGCGGCATCGCCGCGGCGCTCATCTGGCTCGGCACGCTGAGCATCCTGGCCGGGCAGCTCATCGGCGTCTCGGCGATCTTCGAGACGGTGATCGGCGTGCCGAGGTGGGTCGGCGCGGTACTCGGCGGCGTCGTGATGGTGACCTACTTCGTGGCAGGTGGCCTCCTCAGCTCCGCCTGGGTCAACCTGGTCCAGCTCGTCGTCATCGTCGCGGGGTTCTCCATCGCGGCGCCGCTCGTGCTCGCAAACGCCGGCGGCTGGGAGGCCATTGTCTCGAGCCCCGCGGCGCCGGAGCGGTTCACCGACCCGTGGTTCTCGCGCGGCATGGGCTCCGGATGGACGTTCCTGGCGCTGCTCGTGCCGGCGTTCATCACGTCGCCCGGGCTGCTGCAGAAGGCCTACGGCGCCTCGAGCGAGCGCGCCGTGCGCGTCGGCATCGGCCTCAGCGCCGTCGTGCTCATGCTGTTCGCGCTGCTGCCGATGGTGCTCGGCATGGCGGCGCGCGTACGGCACCCGGATCTCGCGAGTCCGAACCTCGCGCTGCCAGCCATCCTCGTGAGCGACCTTCCGCTCGGGCTCGGCGCGCTCGCGCTGGCGGCGGTGTTCTCGGCCGAGGTCAGCTCGGCCGACGCCGTGCTCTTCATGCTCTCGACCTCGATGTCGCAGGACCTCTACAAGCGGTTCCTGAACCCGGCGGCAACGGACCTGCAGCTCCTGCGCGTGGCTCGCGCGACGGCGATCGTCGGCGGGTTGCTGGGCATCGGCCTGGCGACCGTCCTCCCGACGGTGGTCGCGGCGCTGGGCATCTTCTACAGCCTGCTCGGCGTCACGCTCTTCTTTCCGATCGTCGCCGGGCTCCACTCGAGCCGCGCCGGATCCGGCGCGGCCCTGGCGTCGATCGCGGCAGGCGTCGGGACGGTCGCGCTCGTCGGCGTGACGACGGGAGGCGCGGGTTTCGGGTACTGGACGCCGAACGTGCTCGGGTTGATTGCGGCGGCGGCTGCCTTCGCGCTGGGTAGTCTCCTGCCTCGCAAGGGAGAATCGGCAGTGGTGTGACTTCCTCCGGGTGCAGCGCGGAGCCCGTTTGCTTCCGAGGTGCGCGAGCCGGCTGAAGGCTGGCTGACAGGAACTGAGAATGGCACAGAAGGGTCTGTTCGATCTGTCCAGCAAGGTGGTAGCGGTGATCGGATCCGGATCGGGCATCGGAGAAGCGGTTGCCGCCGGCTGCGCGCAGCACGGTGCGCGCGTCGCATGCTTCGACGTCAACGCGGAAGCGGTGGAGCGCGTCTGCGGCCGGATCGCCTCGAGCGGCGCGCAGGCAGAATGGGCTCCTCTCGACATCCGCGAGTCGGCGGCGGTCGACGACGCGCTCGATGGCCTCCGCCACCGTGCCGGCCGCGTCGACGGCGTCGTCTGCACGCCGAGCATCAACGTCCGCAAGACACTGTTGAGCTACACGGAGGAGGAGTTCGACCGCGTCGTGACGCTCAACCTGAAGGGGAACTTCAACGTGCTGCGAAGCGCGGGCCGCATCATGACCGCTCAGAAGAGCGGCAGCATCGTGCTGTTCTCGTCGATTCGATCGCAGGTGGTCGAGCCCGGCCAGGCCGTGTACGCGGCCACGAAGGCGGGTATCCTCCAGATGGCGCGGACGGCGGCCGCCGAGTTCGGTCCGTACGGCGTCCGCGTGAATGCCGTCGGCCCGGGCGTGATCGAGACGCCGCTCACGGCGCCGATCAAGAACAACCCCGGCTGGTATCAGGCCTACGCGGCCAAGAGTGTGTTCAGCCGGTGGGGCCGTGTCGAAGAGGTGGTCGGTCCCGTGCTGCTCCTCCTGTCGGATGCCGGCAGCTACATTACCGGCACGCTTTCGGTCGTCGATGGAGGGTGGCTGGCGGCGGACGGACGGTTCATGCCTCCCGGAATGTAGTCTTTAGCCGCGGTTCGCGGTTCGCGGTTCGTGGTTCGTTGGACCGCTATGCGGCTCGCAACGAGAATTCTGTACTCGTTTGGGGCGAGCCGCATAGCGGGGGCGCGCACGGCGCGCCCGCGAGGG
>DATIEW010000164.1:0-2188 GCA_035455585.1 Vicinamibacterales bacterium
GGCGGGGGCGATGTCCCGGTTCAGCCACGCGCCCTGCGGCCCGCAATAGCTGCGAGCAGCACGCCATTGCGCACGCACGCCGCCGCCGGCTTCGCCGCGATTGAGCCAGCGGATCCCCGGAATGCCGAGCGTGCCCGGATAACAGCCGAACAGCAAGGGGATGTAGGCCACGCCGGTGGTGGACGGGAACACGGTCGTGCCGGTGACCATCGAACCCGGCTCGACGACGTGACGGGCAAGGTTCGGCAGGTCGCCGGCCGCGAGCAACTCTTGGAGGACCGGAGCGCTCGCACCGTCGAGCAGCAGGAGAGCAACGCGCTGGGCCGGCATCCCCGGATCAATCCTCGAGCAGTCCCGCCGCGCGCAGGACCTCGCGCGCGCGTTCGGCATCGTGCTCGCGCACCATCAGGCGAGCCGGATTCACGAACGTCATCCCGGCTTCGATGCCGCTCGCGTCATCGACCAGCAGCATGGCGGCAATGCCGGCGTCCTCGAGGTACCCCCTGGCCAGCTCGCCCTCGTGCCGGTAGGCGAACCGCGCCACCAGCGTGGGCGCCGGCCCGGGATCACGGGCCATCATGCTCATCACCAGCGATCGAGACACAGATCGTCGTCGCCCCGGGCTGAAGCATCTCGAAATCGACGCGGAATGCGCGGCGGTACTGCGGCTCCGCCGCGAACCAGTCGTCGATTCTGGACCATGCCGCGATCATGGCTTCGGGCGGCATGCCATCGACGGTGAACACGAGGTACCGGCCGGCGGGCACGTGCACGCGCACCAGGCCGTCCGCCGTGTCATCGCCGCTTCTTGCGACCGGTCCGAGCACGACGCTGTATTCGCCGCTGGTCGCATAGTCCCGATACACGGTGGCGACGCGGCCCGGAACCGCGCCCGTGACACGGCGGCTGATGTTCTCGTCGAAGAAACGCTGCCACAGTCGCGGGATCTCGGCGTTGGCCGGATGCGCCTCGCGCTGCCGTGTGGTGCGTGCCTCCAGACCCACGACATCGAACGCGTCATACCGGACCACCGCAGGCGGCCTGAACCGTGCCTCCATCATTCGCTGTGCTTCCCGACCGCGGTTCCCCAGAAGTCGTGCCAGTCGAAATCGGAGACGTGCTGGAGCGCGTGCCAGCGTGTGATCCGTTGATCGTCCACGGCGATCGTCACGATGCCGTGGAACCGGGACATGCCGTGCGCCGTGAACTCGGCCGCGCCCTGCTGCTTCGCCTCATCGAACACGATCCGGCGCCAGATCAGGCGCTGCGCGATGATTTCACCCTCGAACGCCTGCCTCAGTCGTTCCCTGCCGTCGATCGACATACGCATCGGGTCGCGGTAGCGCACGTCTTCGGCGAAGCACCCGGCCGCCGCCGCGTGGTCGCCGGCCGTCAGGGCAGCCGCAAGCTGCTCGAGCAGCGCCGTGAACATCGCCGAGGTCATCGTTTCAGCCGGCACATGCGCGTCCATCACCGGCGGCAATCCGGTGTCGCCGCCAGCCAGGAGATGGCGCGCGTGCTCACGGGGTCCTGCTCCGGGCGATCGGGTTGACCTTCGGCCGCGATGGGCTCATCGGGAACGATCTCCCGATCGAATTCCTGACCGGTGCGATCGACTTCGATGGCGACGGTAAGGACGATGTTCGCGCCATCGGACAGCCGGAAACCCTGGTTCGCCGTGGGAACGCCGTACGTCGCTTCACCGAAGCTGCGTGTGTCCGACCTGCCGCGGAACGCGATCGCCAGCGCCTCGCCCGAGCTGGCCGTGCCACGATCGGTGAGCACGGCGACTGCCCCGCGCAGCGCGGGCAAGGGCGTCCCGCTGATGCGGGCGGCCTCTTCGCGCGCGCCGTCGCCTGCGATCGTGCCCGCTGCGCCGCGACCGTAGTACCAGCGTACATCCCCGTCGAGGCTGCGGAACCGGCCTGCGTCCTCGGTCTCGCCGAGCAGCGGACCGACACCCGCGAGCATGGGCCACATGTTTCCGCCGCCGTTGCCGCGCAGGTCGACGATCCAGCCGCAGGGCTGCGCGGCCGCAAGCCGCTGGAGCATCTCCTGCAGCGTGTCCGCGAACGCCGAGATGCGCGGCCCCTGTCCGCCGAACGCCGGAATCACGACGCGGCCGAAGCTCCGGCCACCGGACCGGTGCACCATCGAGGAAGGCTGACGACGGTTGGCGAACGGCGAT
>DATIEW010000165.1:0-2806 GCA_035455585.1 Vicinamibacterales bacterium
CCAGCGCAGGTAATCGAGCCGCGCGCGCATCGAGCCGGTCAGTTCCCGGGCAGACAGGGCGCTGATGTGCCGGCGCTCTGGAAACCGGCCCCGAGCGTGCGCCACGCGACCCGCGAATTCCAGAACGTACCTCGCATCCCCCACCAGGTGCTCCAGGGCTGCGCGGATGGTTGCCAACGCCTGCTCGCGCGTGCCGAGGTCGACAAGCATGAGCTTCAGCATGGCCTCGTCCCAGGTCTGCACATGGGCGGGCGGAAGACCAAGCCACCGGCCGAGCGCCCGGCGGCCTTTCGCCGTCACGCGATAGACCGTCCGTCTGCGCCGACCGTTGTGTTCCCTGGTCGCTTTGACCAGACCGTGGGCCGCGAGGTTCTTCGGCTCGCTGTAGAGGCGGCTCTGCGTCCGCGGCCAGTAACGACGAATGGCGCTCGTCCGCATGAAGCCGGTCAACTCGTATGCCGACCACGGCCGAAGGGCCAGGAGGCCGAGCAGGGCGTAGGACGTCGTGGTGAGACTCCGCATTTGACTGGAGAATACTCCATGCCGTAGTATTTGAATGCTCTATGTTGGAGTATCAAGCTTCCGACCGGTTCGAGACGCTCCGCGCGGCGCACCAGCGCGTCGGCCGGCGCTTCGTGCCGACGCTGATGGCCCAGGTCGAGTGGCCCCGCACGCGCCTGGACCGCCACCGGCAGGACGCCCTGCGAGCCCTCCTCATCGCCGCCCTCCGCGGCTCCGCCTTCCATCGCGACCGTCTCGCGGGGCTCGATCCGACACGCTTCCGGCTCGAAGACTTGCCGTCCCTGCCGACGATGACGAAAGCCGATCTCAACGGGAACTTCGACGCGGTTGCCGCAGACCCGCGAATCACCCGCGAGCGCTGCGAAGACCACCTTGCCTCGGGGCGCGTCTATCTCGACAATCGCTTCGTCGTGATGGCGTCGGGAGGCACGAGCGGCGTGCGCGCCATCGCCGTGTCGGAATGGGAAGAGTTCGCGCGCGGCTGGGCCTCCGTGATGCGGGGGGTCATGCGCTGGGTCACGCGGACGCGGGCCCCGCATGTGCCGCCCGCGCTCGTCCGCGTGCTGCTCCGCGGCGCTCTGCTCATTCAGCGGTCTCCGCCGCCCGTGGCGGTGATCGGCGCGTCGCCCGGTCCGCACGGCTCGTACTTCGTCGGGCGCATCTTCGGCCGCGGCGGCGCCGACTTTTCCGTCGCCGATCCGCTGAACGAGATCGTCGCGGGCTTGAACGCGACGATGCCGAGGATGCTCATCTGCTACGCGTCGTTCATTCCGCACCTGCTCGAGGAAGCGCGCGCCGGACGTCTCCGCATCCGCCCGATGCTGCTCGTGGCCGTGGCAGAACCCTTCCTCCCCGAACACGAACAGGCCGTCGCAGAGACCTGGGAGTGCAGCGTGATGTCGTCATATGCTGCGACCGAAGTCGGTCCGCTCGGCGGCGGTTCGGGGTTCGATCCAGGCATGCTGTTGAACGACGACCTCGCCATCGTGGAACCCGTCGACGCGTCGGGGCAACCCGTGTCGCCGGGACGGCAGGCAGACAAGCTCTTCGTGACGCCGTTGTACCAACGCGCGCTGCCGGTGATTCGCTACGAGCTGACCGACCAGCTCACGGTGCTCGACGAGCCGGCCAGTTGCGGCTCGAGCTTCACCCGGACCTCGAACGTTGTGGGACGGCTCGATGATCACTTCGCGTACGACGGCATCGCGGTGCATCCGCACGTCTTTCGGACCGTGCTGGGCCGTGAGCGGGCGATCAGCGAGTATCAGGTGGCGCAAACGCCGCACGGCGCGGTGATTCGGATCGTGGCGCTCGGACACGTCGATCGGTCCGGGTTGCAGCAGTCGCTCTGCGAGCACCTGGCGCGGCTCGGTCTCCAGGAGCCGGACATCTCGGTGCAGCAGGTGGCGTCGATCGAGCGCGCCAAGGACTCCTCAAAGCTGAAACGCTTCCTGCCGCTCTCGGCGGCCGGGCTCTAGTCGGAGGCAGCTTCATGCAACCCATGACCGCAACGCTCCTCGTCATCTGTGGCATCGGTCTCGCGTCCGCCGATCAGGCGACCGCGCAGGCGTCCATTGATGTGACCCTGCTTGGAACCGGCACTCCCGTGCCCGCGCTCGATCGGTTCGGGCCGTCGACCCTCGTGCAGGCCGGCGATCAGACCCTGGTCTTCGACGCCGGCCGCGGCGTCATGCAGCGGCTGGCGCAGGCGGGCGTCCGCTACGCTGAGATCGACGCGCTCTTTCTCACGCACTTCCACTCGGATCACATCGTCGGCCTCCCGGATCTGTGGCTCACGGGCTGGCTCACGGGCCTGGCCGTCGGACCTGCCGGCCCGCGCACGCGGCCCCTGACGGTGATCGGCCCACGCGGCACGGCCGACCTGATGCGGTATCTGACGCTGGCGTACGCCTTCGACCTCGATATCCGGACGAGGGCCGACCATCTTCCGCGAGAAGGCAGCCGATTCGACGTCGTGGAGATCGACGAAGGCACCGTGTACGAGCAACATGGTGTGAAGGTGCGCGCGTTCGCCGTGAAGCACGGTGACATCGCGCCCGCGCTTGGCTACCGGATTGAATATGCCGGCCGGAGCGTCGTGCTATCGGGCGACACGCAGTACTCCGAACGGCTCCTGACCGCCGCGCGCGGCGTGGATCTGTTGATTCATGAAGTGGCGGGCGCCGCAGGCGCGGCGGCGGCCAATCCGGCGGTGCAGAGCATTCTTGGGCATCACACCACGGCCGACCGGGCGGCGGCGCTGTTTGCCGAAGCGCGCCCGAAG
>DATIEW010000166.1:0-2012 GCA_035455585.1 Vicinamibacterales bacterium
CGCACACCGCCTTGCCGGACACGTTGTGCCCCCCGCCTCGCACCGAGACCTCGATCGCCTGCGCCCGCGCGAAGCCGATGCAGGCGATCACATCGGCCGCGCCCGCGCAGCGGGCGATCAAGGCCGGACGCTTGTCGATCATCGCGTTGAAGATCCGGCGGGTCGCCTCGTAGTCGGCGTCTTGGGGAAGCAGGACATCGCCCCGAAGCGTAGAACGGAATTCGTCGAGCGCACGCTGCTTGATCATGTCCATCCTCCTTCGCGAATCATCTAGGAGGCCGCCGTCGTGCAGAAGCGGCTCCGGTAGCCCTTCGGGCTCACGCCCAGCGCGCGCCGAAAGGCCACGCGCATCGCTTCCTGGCTACCAAACCCGGATGCGGTCGCGACGTCTGGAACCCCGCGCGATGTTTCCTCGAGGAGTCGCCGCGCCGCTTCCACGCGCACGCGCTCCACGAAGCGTCCCGGCGTCATGCCCGCCTCTCGCACGAAGACCCGGAAGAAGTTGCGCGGGCTCATGTTGACCCGGCGCGCGAGCGCCTCCACGGAGAGATCGGCGGCGGGATGGTCGAGGACCCAGGCCTGCATGTCGCGAAGCGGTTGACGATCGGCCATCTGCGTGGAGAGCTGGACGCTGAATTGGGCCTGCCCTCCCGGCCGCTTGAGGAAGACGACCATCCACTGGGCGACCGCCAGGGCCACGCGACGACCGAGATCCTCCTCCACCAGCGCCAGCACGAGATCCAGGCCCGCCGTGGCGCCCGCAGATGTGTAGAAACCGCCATCCCGTACGAAGATGGGATCCGGCTGCACCTCGACGCCAGGAAACCGCCGGGCCAGCTCGTCGCAAAAGGCCCAGTGCGTCGTCGCACGACGGCCGTCCAGCAGCCCCGCCTCGGCCAGGACGAACGATCCAGTGCAGAGCCCGGCCACCCGCCGGGTCCGCGGCGCCATGCGCGCTAGCCAGCGCACGAGCTCCGGATCCCGCTTCGCATCGTCGGGCTCGTCGATCCCGGTGACGATCAGCGTGTCGATGGAGCCACGAACGGCGCGGTAGGACCGGTCGGCGACGAGCCGCAGCCCTGGCCACGCGCAGACCGTCTCGACCGGTGACACGACCTCGACGACGTAGCCTCCGTCGGATGCGCCAGTACGGTCGGTTCGCTCGTTGACGGCGTAGAAGATGTCGAGGATGCCGGCTACGTCGACGACCTCG
The DNA here is from genome assembly GCA_035455585.1 of Vicinamibacterales bacterium. Classification (GTDB taxonomy): domain Bacteria; phylum Acidobacteriota; class Vicinamibacteria; order Vicinamibacterales; family 2-12-FULL-66-21; genus DATIEW01. The sequence goes on from DATIEW010000166.1 coordinate 1,214, forward strand.
GTGCAGGGCATCGCGATCACAACCACCCGCCGCATCGCCATCGCCGCCTCCAGTCTCCCCGATACCCGCCGGGGGCCTCCTTGTCTCACCTCGGACTCATGTCAGCAATGACAAGTACTCCACGGATCCTGCCCGGGAAGCCGGCCAACTCCGCGGGCGTGAACGACCGCCGGCTGACCGAGGCGATCCTGCTGCAGCGCCGGACGTTCGATCGTGTCCGGTGGCGGGAGATCCTCCACGACATCCAGCGTCACCTGGCGGAGCAGGTGTACTACCTCTACGGGTTCTCGGGTCGGGAAGCTGCTCGACGGGGCCGCCTGACTCGTGGGACACTTCGCGGTAACCGGTCGCGGCCAAGGGAGACGCCGATGACGTTCGCCCCCGAGCACGATGTCCCGATCCCCTACATGCAGCGCACCCGCGACTACTACCAGGCCCTCGGCTTCGCCCCGTACCGCTGGGCGCACTACGCCGAGGTGCCGTTCACCGCGCTGTCGAGGCCGCTGGCGCAGGCGCGCGTGGCGCTGATCACGACGGCGGCGCCCTACCAGCCCGGTGTGGGCGACCAGGGGCCCGGGGCGAAGTACAACGCCGCCGCGAAGTTCTACAAGGTCTACTCCGACTCGACGGAGGCCGTGCCCGACCTGCGCATCTCGCACGTCGGCTACGACCGCGCCCACACCACCGCCGAGGATTCACGCACGTGGTTCCCGCTCGCCTGCCTGCAGGCCGCGGTCAAGGCCGGTCGCATCGGCGCGCTCACGCCGCGCTTCCACGGCGCCCCGACCAACCGGAGCCA
>DATIEW010000167.1:0-2460 GCA_035455585.1 Vicinamibacterales bacterium
CGGGCTTGATGTTCCTCGCGTGCATACTGTCGTACGTCTCGTCGACTGACAAGGAGGGAGGAGCGCGGCGGCGGTGGCTGGCGCTCTCGCTGCTGTTCTTCGTCTTCGCCCTGCTGTCGAAGTCGATCACGATGACGCTGCCGCTGGCGCTCGTCATCCTGGATCTCTACCCGCTGCGCCGGCTCCGCGTCTCGCCCCGGGCCTGGGTCAGCCAGACCGGGCGGCGCGTCCTGCTGGAGAAGCTCCCATTCCTCGCCGTCGGTATCCTCGGCGCCGCCGGCTCGTACTGGGCGGTCGACCGGCACGCGTTCTTCACGTCCACGGTCCAGTACCCGTTGCTCTCCCGGATCGCACTGGCGGCGTACAGCGTGTGCTTCTATATCGGCAAGACGGTGCTGCCGACCGGCCTGTCGCCGCTCTACGAGCTGCCGGCCACGGTCGACATCCGCGACAGCCAGTTCGCGCTCGCCGCCGTCGCGGCCGTACTCGTGACGGCCAGCCTGCTCGCGCTGTGGCGACGCTGGCCGGCGGGCTGCGCGGCGTACGTCTACTACGCCGTCGTCCTCGCGCCGGTGGGCGGGCTCGTCCACGCCGGCTTCCAGCTGGCGCACGACCGGTACAGCTATCTATCGTGCCTCGGCTTCGCACTCCTAGCCGGCGCTATCCCGGCGCTGCTGGGGCGCGCACGCGACCAGGGCAAGCTCACGCCGCGCCTCGTGCGCCTCACGGCGGGAGCGATCGCGGCGTGGCTCGTGGTCCTCGGGGGCCTCACCTGGGACCAGGTGCGGGTCTGGCGGAGCACCGAGTCCCTCTGGTTCCACGCCGTCATGACGGAGCCGGAGTGCACTATCTGCCAGAACAACGTCGGCGCCCTGCTCGTGAACGCGGGCAACTCCCAGGCGTCACTGCCATATTTCGCGCAGAGCATCGTCGTGCGCCCCGACCGCCAGAAGGCCTACGGCGGCATCGGGCTTGCGTTGATCCAGCTGGGTCGGCCTGCGGAGGCCGAGCCATATCTGAAGCGCGCACTCGCCGCCGACGCCTCGGACGTCGGGCTGCTGAACAACATGGGCACCGCGCTGCTGCGCCAGGGGAAGTTCGACGAGGCGATTCCATACCTCCGACGTGCCCTCGCGATCGATGCCGCGAACCTGAGAGCCAGGTCGAACCTCGGCGCTGCGCTCGCCGGCTCTGGCGCGCTCGGCGCGGCGCTCCAGCAGTTCCACCGAGCGGCCGAGCAGGACGCGTTCTCCGCGGAGGCACGGATCGGGCTCGTGCGGGCGTATGTCGAGAAGGGTGACCTCGTCCAGGCGCGCAAGCACTACACGATCCTTCGACAGCTCCATCCCAGGGCGGCCGGCCCGCTGGCGCATCACTTCGCATCCTGAGATGGTGCTCGCGCCCGTCGTGACCTTCGGCCTTGTCATCGGCAGCTTCCTCAACGTCGTCATCGCGCGGCTCCCGGAGCGGCGCAGTCTCTGGGCGCCGGGCTCGGCGTGTCCGGTGTGCGGGACCTCGATCGCCTGGCGCGACAACATCCCCCTGATCTCGTTCCTCGCCCTCCGTGGCCGGTGCCGGGCATGCGCGACGCGGATTCCGTGGCGCTATCCGCTCGTGGAGGCGTTGACGGCGGCGCTCTTCACGCTGGCGTGGATCGTCTACAGTGGCAGCCTAGTAGACTTCGCCATCGCGGCGGGGCTGCTGGCTGCGCTGGTCGCCATCACGGCCATCGATCTGCGATACCTCATCATTCCCGACTCGATCACGCTGCCCGGTATCCTGGCCGGGTTCCTGGCCAGCCTGGTGAGCCAGCGCCTGTCCTGGGCCGACTCGGCCGCCGGGATCCTGCTCGGTGGCGGCCTGTTCGTCGTCGTGATCCTGCTCAGCCGCGGAGGCATGGGCGGGGGCGATCTCAAGCTCGGGGCGATGCTGGGCGCCTTCCTCGGCTGGAAGGTCCTTCTCGTCGCGCTGTTCGTCGCCGTCGCGCTCGGCGGGCTCGCCGCCGCGGTCCTCCTCGCTTCCGGCAAGCTCGCCAGGAAAGATGCCGTCCCGTTCGGCCCGTTCCTCGCCCTCGGAGGCGCGGTCGCGCTCCTGTGGGGCGACGCGATCGTCGCGTGGTACCTCGGCGGCTTCCAGCCGTGAGCGTGCCGGCACGCCTCTTCGGCGTGGCGTTGGAGTGTACGCGTCACACATGCGCCGGATCGTAGGCGCGCATTCCGCCGCGCAACATGTCACGGCCATGGCCAGTAAATTGTCACCGGAACGTTCCGCCGACGCCGAGAAGGTCCGAATCATCAAGGATCTACGCGTCTGGCACTTCCGTTGCTTGGTGCGGTACGAGCCCATGGTCATGGACTATGCGCGACCGACACCCGGAGGCGCCCGCATCATGAATCGCGGCCGAGGCCACAACGCGGCGGCAAGCGGCTTCACGCTCGTCGAGCTGCTCGTCGTCATCGC
>DATIEW010000168.1:0-2416 GCA_035455585.1 Vicinamibacterales bacterium
TCCGGGCCTTCGCGAGGCCTGGCGTGAGCATCTCATGCGCCTCTGGGACGATCGCGGTGTCGCTCTTCCCGAGGACGCCGATCGTGACGCCCTGATCTACGCGCCGGAAGACGCGCAGTACTACGGCGCGATCGGCGCGATCGAGTTCGGTCTGACCGAGAGCGACGACACCGGCGCCTGCAGGGGAGCAGACGATTTGCGGCGCGCCCTCGAGGTCGGCCGCGGCACGGCAAGGCGCAAGAACGGCGGACGTGCGCTCGTTGCATCCGATGAGGAGGCACAGTCGATCCGCGCGCTGTTCGCGCCGCCACCGTTCGTCGTCCCGCGCTTCGAGGCGGGCGACACGGTCCGCGGGTTCGTCGGGGTCGACGGGGGCTCCACGTCCACCAAGGCGGTAGTGATCACCGAGGACGGCGCCGTCGTGGCGAAAGCCTATCGTCTCTCCCACGGCAATCCGATCCAGGACGCGATGGAGATGTTCGAGCGTCTGCGGGTCCAGATCGAGGGACAGGGCGCCACTCTGGACGTCCTCGGTGTGGGAACCACCGGGTACGCGAAGGACCTGCTCAAAGGTGTGCTGCGCGCGGACGTGGCGCTGGTGGAAACCGTCGCGCACGCGGAATCGGCGCGCGCGGTGTACGACTCGGCCGACGTAATCGTGGACGTGGGCGGTCAGGACATCAAGCTCATCGTGCTCCGCGATGGCCAGGTGCGGGACTTCAAGCTGAACACGCAGTGCTCGGCCGGCAACGGGTACTTCCTGCAGGCGACCGCCGAATCCTACGGCGTGCCGGTCGAACGCTATGCCGACGTGGCCTTCACGGCGCGCGAGATGCCGGTCTTCGGCTACGGCTGCGCCGTGTTCCTGCAGTCGGACGTCGTCAACTTCCAGCGGCTCGGGTGGCGTCCGGAAGAGATCCTCGCCGGGCTCGCGGCGGTGCTGCCGAAGAACATCTGGCTCTACGTGGCGCGCGTGCCGAATCTGGCGCGGCTGGGATCGCGGTTCGTGCTCCAGGGCGGTACGCAGAACAACCTGGCGGCCGTCAAGGCGCAGGCGGACTTCATACGTGCTCGCTTTGCGGGCAGCGGGGTAGAGCCCGACATCCGCGTGCACCCGCACTGCGGCGAGTGCGGCGCAATCGGGGCGGCCCTCGAGGCGCGCCGTCAGCATCAGCGGGGGCGCGCGACCACGTTCGTCGGCCTGGACGCCGTCCGCCGGATCACGTTCACGACGACGCGGAGCGAGGCGACGCGCTGCTACTTCTGCACGAACCGCTGCCTTCGCACCTTCATCGACGTGAGCTACGGGGGGCCCGGGGAGTGCCAGGCGCCCCCGGCATCGAAGGTGCCGCTCGAGCCCGGCTCGCGCCGCCTGATCGTGGCCACGTGCGAGAAAGGGGCGGTCGAAGACCTCGATCGCATGCGCGCGATCAAGGCCGACCAGGACACCGTCAAGCGCGCCTGCCCTGACCTCGTGGATTTCGCGGCGCACGAGGTGTGGAAGACGCGGCACACCGGAAGCGTAGCAGACGCCGTGCCGCCGCGCGCGTGGACGCGTGCGACTGCCGTCCGCATCGGGCTCATGCGCAACCGCCGCCGCCTCGTGGTCGGCATTCCCCGCGTCCTGAACATGTACTGGTATGCGCCGCTCTTCCGTGCCTACCTCGAGAGCCTGGGCGTCGCCGCCGGGCACATCGTGTTCTCGGACTTCACGACCGAGGAGAGCTATCGGGCCGGCGCCACGCGCGGGTCGATCGACCCGTGCTACCCGTCGAAGGTCGTCATCGCGCACGTCCACGACCTGCTGTACCGGAGCGGCCGGCAGCAGCCCGTGGACTGCATCTTCCTGCCGATGTTCGATTATCTCCGGTCGCCCCTGGTCAACCTGATCTCGCCCAACGGGTGCCCGACCGCCACCTGCACGCCCGAATCGGTCCGGGCGGCCTTCACCAAGGAGGAGGATCTGTTCGCGGCGCGGAACGTGCGGTTCGTCTCGCCGCTCGTGGACCTGTCGCGGCGCGCCGCGCTCGCGGGTCAGATGTTCGAGGCATGGACGCCCATCCTGGGCCTGTCGCGCGCCGAGAACGAGCGGGCGATCGACAGCGCCTATGCGGCGCAGGACGAATTCGAGGCCGTCGTCCGCGCACGCGCGCGCGACGCCCTCCACGCCCTCGAGCGCGACGGCCGGCTCGGCGTCGTCGTGCTGGGCCGCGCGTATCACCACGACCCGGGCGTCAATCACGGCATCCTGGAGCGGCTGCAGAAGCTCGGGTACACGATCTTCTCGCAGAACACGCTGCCGATGGACGACGACCTGCTGCGGCGCGTCTTCGCCGACGATCTCGCGGAAGGGAGGATCGGCCATCCGCTCGACGTCTCGGACGTCTGGAAGAACACGATCTCGGCCAGCAGCTGC
>DATIEW010000169.1:0-2368 GCA_035455585.1 Vicinamibacterales bacterium
GCACAAGTTCTGGACCGCAACGTAGAGCACGACGTCGGCGGCGCCGCAACGATCCGCTCGAGAAGTCCGAAGGGAGGCCGAACGCGCCGACGGTGAAGCTCCCGGTCGGCTCCGCGTGGCCCGGCAGAAGACGCAGCTAGAGCGTCCGCAACCAGAACTGCATCGTTTTCGATGTCGGCCCTGGCTGGTCGACGTCCTTCCACTCGTAGGTGGCGACGAGCCCCTCGACCGGGGCGTAGCCCCGCTTGCGCCAGAAGCCGTCGAGGGGGCGGTAGTCCTTCGGCTTCAGCGGATGGTCGTCGGGGCGCACGACGCGGCAGAAGGTCGAGTACGTGAAGCCGCCGAGCCGGCGCGCGTGCGCCTCGCGGCCGTCGAAAAAGGCGTGCCCGAGGCCGTGGCCGCGGTGGCTCGCCAGCAGCACCGATTCCCCGCAGTAGAAGACGCGCGCGATGTCGTAGCCGGCCTTTTCGAACGGCTCGATGAACTCGGCGTCCGTCTCGGCCATGGGCTGGCCCGTCGAGGCGCCGACGATCTCCTCGCCGTCGTAGGCCGCGATGCACACGGCGCCCTTGGCGGCCGAGAACTTGGCCAGGTACTCCTCCTCGTAGGCGAGCGAGCCATCGTAGAGGTAAGGCCAGTCGCGGAACACGATCATGCGCAGCCGCGCGAGCGCTGGGAGCGCCGCGACCAGATCGGCTCCCGTCAGGGATCGTACCTCGAGCGCCATGGCAGCGTCCTTCGGACAGCGGCGGTCATCCCGCCTGTGGGAGGCCCGAGCTGCGTCAGGGGGCCACCTTCTCGATGCGGTTCTTCGCGCCGCAGATCACGACGGCCGGCTTGTAGCGCCGGGCCTCCTCGGCCGCCATCGCGGCGTAGGCGCAGATGATGAGCTTGTCTCCCACGCAGGCCTTGCGTGCGGCGGCGCCGTTGAGCCCGATGCCGCCCGAGCCTCGCGGCGCCGGAATAACGTACGTTGCGAACCGCTCGCCGTTGTCGATGTTGTAGATCTCCACGCGCTCGTTGACGAGGAGCCCCGCCGCCTCGATCAGCGTCTCGTCGATGCTGATCGAGCCCTCGTAGTGGAGGTCGCATTCCGTCACGGTCGCGCGGTGCACCTTGCACTTCAGCATCGTCAACAGCATGTCGCTCCGCCTCCGCCGCCCTGACCGCGCTCTCTAGGAGGCGACCTGCGCGATCCAGTCGGTGAGGTTGTAGTACGTCGTGACGCGCGCGATCTTGCCGTCGCGGATGGCGAAGAAGGTCCCGGCCGGCAGCACGTAGGTCTGTCCCTTTGCCTCGGGCAGGCCGCTGTCGGTGTTGAGATAGATGCCATGCACGTTGAACTCGGCGGCCGCGCGCGCGCCATCGCGCGAGACGAGCACGACGACGTCCTTCAGCTCCTCCTTGTAGTGATGGTCCATGCGCGCGTTGAACGCGCGAAACTTCTCCTTGCCCATGCGCCGCTCGCCCTGGTTGACGTCGTGGACGACGTCGTCCGTGAGGTGGGCGAGCATCGCTTCGCCGTCGCCGCGGTTGAAGGCGGCGTAGTAACTCTCGATCAAGGCAGCCGTCTCTTCGCGCTTCGTCGCTGCGGGGTCGCTCACGGCTTGGTCCTCCTCGATTGACGGCACTTCGGCGCGCTCTCTAGCAGGTCGCACGCCGCGCGGCCATGCGACACCGCTGGCAGCCGCGCGCCGGCGCGGCACAACCGGCCGTCAGAGAGTTACCGTCTCGAGGTCGCGGGACTACGCGAGGGGATGGGCAGCGCCCGGCTGGCGCTTGCCTTGCCGCCGCTGCCGCGGCGGCTGCGCGGCCGGCTGCTCCGGCAGAGGCCGCACGTACAGCTCGCCTTTGGCGGCATCCCAGACCACGTCGTAGTTCTGGGGTTGGGCCAAAGCCTCGAGGAACTCGCTCAGGGCGTCACGCGCACGCATCATAGCTGTCCCCCGCCCAAAGGCGGGCCTCCTTGTTCCATCTAATGCACGATTGATGGCAAAGGCGTGGCGGGACGGTTCCCCAGGGAACGCCCGGACCAAAATCTAAAGTAGGAGCGGCCCTCGGGCCGGCCATCGCACGGGCGGGCGCGGCGTCGCCACCCTCGAGCACGAGCGCGTGGGGCCCGCTTCATCGGCGCGCGGCCGAAAAGCCGAGGATGGCCAGGATGCCGGCCACCAGCACGGCCAGCCAACTCGCCCACAGCGGGATCGACGTTCCGCCGATGCTGACGGGCCATCCGCTCGTCGCCCGTACGAGCTGCAGCAAAGCCACGAGCGCGAACACCGTCGCCGCCAAGCCCGAATATCTCCTGGGGTCCATGGGGACGTATCCCGAAACCGCCCCGCCCATCCGTACAGTCGATATGGGGAGT
>DATIEW010000170.1:0-5225 GCA_035455585.1 Vicinamibacterales bacterium
AGCCCCTCGCGCCGCAGCGGGACGGCGACGGCCGTCCCTTCCGGAGCGTTCTGCAGGCCGATGCCGATCGCCAGCGCGATGGCGGCGCCCAGCGTCGACGTCTCGAACCCTGCCTCGACCGCGCCGAACGCCACGCCCACCGCGAGCCCTTCCGGGACGTTGTGCAGCGTGATGGCCAGGACGAGCAGCGCCGTCCGGTGCAGCGTCGTCTTGATGCCTTCTGGCTCCTGCTCGTCGGCGAAGAGGTGCAGGTGCGGCAGCAGCCAGTCGGCCAGCCGCATCGATGCCGCGCCCGCGACGAACCCGATGAGCGGCGGCAGCCACTCGACCTGGCCCATCTCGGCCGACATCGCGATCGAAGGGGCCAGCAGCGACCAGAACGACGCGGCGATCATCACGCCGGCCGTGAAGCCGAGCGCGGCATCGAGCAGGCGCCTGTTCAGCTCGCGGAAGAGGAAGACCGCCGCCGCTCCGGCAGCCGTCATGCCCCAGGTGAAGAGGGTCGCAAGGAGTGCCTGGACGACCGGATTCAGCTCAGTGAACCACTCGAACACATGGCCATGCTAGCGCATGGCAAGGGTGAAGCAGGAAATGGGCAATGGGCGATGGGCAAGGGGCAATAGGCAAGGGGCAAAGGAGAATGGGCGATGGCCCATTGCCCATGGCCCATCGCCCATTTCACCTGACCCGTATCTCCACGTCGAACCTGCGGTAGTTCGAGTAGACCGCCGTTCCGGCGATCTCGAAGGGCTGGCTGCCGTCGTCCAGCCACGGGCCCTGATAGCGCTCGCGCATCCCGGCGGGCACCCAGAGATCGAGCCGTTCGTCCCTCTGCCACGTGACCTCGAGCTCGGCATGCGATCGGACGCGGGGCGAGCCGGGCGAGCCCAGAAAGTCCTGTGCGACGAGGGTGCTGCGCAGCAGTCGCCCGCTGTCGAGGGCAATCCACAACCGGCCCTCGACGGGAACGTCGCGTCCTTCCGGCGTCCGGATGATCGTCCCGCGGCGCCGTTCGCGGAAGCGGATGACCCACACGCGTCCTGCGTCGGTCCGCTGTTCCTCCTGCCTGTCGAACCTGAAGCGCTCCCGGTGATCCGGGTGCACGAACATGAGCGCCGTCGTGGGAGCGTTGAAGTTGCGACGGAGCGGTCCGAGGTTGTAGCGCGCGCTCTCATCGGCTATCGCGCGCGCCTGATCGACGATCGAACGGCTGGAATCGCGGAACACCTGCTCCAGGCGCCCTTCCGCGCCCGGCACCGGAACGGCGTCGACGAAGAGAACGCTTCGGAACGCCTGCCACTCGGTGCTGCCGGCGAGGCGCACGAACGCGATCTCGGATCGCAGCGTGCGCGACTGGAGGATGCTCCCGTCCCGGCGCACGAGCTGCTGGGTGTACGATTCGTTCGCGATGACCGTCGCGAGCGCCGCGCCGTAGTCGATCGCGTACTGCCCGGCGCGAGCGAGCACGTCCGACAGTGACTGCGCGCCGGCCAGGCCCGTCGTTACAACGCAGGCGAGACTGACAACGGTGTCGAAGCGCACAGGTGTGACTATCGATTCGTGGCTTCCGGCTTCAGCCGGAAGATCAGGCCGCGCAGGTGCTTCCGCCTGAAGGCGGAAGCTTCGAACTCACAGACTACGACGAACTCACAACTCACAGCTACCTGCTCCCCGCAACCTCCCTCAGCGCCTCGAACAGAATCTGAATCGCGGGGCCGAGCGCGTCGACGGGCATGTACTCGGCGTCGCCGTGCATCGATGCAACGACGTCGGCCGGAAGGATGGCCGGCGTGAAGCCGTAGCTCTTCACGCCGAGCGGCCGGAAGCCGTTTGCGTCGGTGCCGTACGGCACGATCATCGGCGTCACGATCGCGCCCGGATGACGCCGTTCGACCGCGGCTTCCAACGCGCGGTAGAAGGCCGAATCCTGGGTCGTCACGATCGGGTCGTCCGATTCGTACGTGACTTCGATGCGGATGCCGGGGTCCCCGAGGCGGCGCGCAATCTCCTTCAGCCACTGCTCCTTCGTCGTTCCCGGCAGCACGCGGCAGTCGAGCGTCGCCTCCGCGATCGACGGGATGACATTGACCTTCGGCGGCTCGCCGACGCCCGAGCGCAGGCTCGTGAGCGAGATGGTCGAATGCTGGATGGCGTTGTTGAACTTGTTCGGCGCGAGCGTGCCGACGCGCGATTTCAGCTCGTCGAGCACGCTGAAGGAGGAGGACGGCAGCGGAACGGCGAGCAGCCTGGCGAGCGCGGTGACCAGTCGATCGTTCGGATTCCGGTCGTGCGGCTGCGACCCGTGTCCGGCGACGCCCTCGGCGGTGAGCTTCAACCAGAGGATTTTCTTCTCCGCCACCGAGATGCCGAAAACCAGCTTGCCGGGCGAGAACAGATCGCGGCTGCCGAATCCACCCTCGTCGAGGATGTACTCCGGATCGATCTCCTTGAAGTGATTCTGGCGCATCCAGACGGCCCCCATCGCGCCGCCGATCTCCTCGTCGGGAACCGCCATCAGAATCACGTCGCGTGAGAGCGGCACGTTCTGGCGTTTGAGGGTGACGAAGGCGTAGAGGTGCGCCACGCCCGGACCCTTCATGTCCATCGCGCCGCGGCCCCAGACCGCGCCTTCGGCGATCTCGCCGCCGAACGGATCACGCTTCCAGCGGCTCGCGTCGGCCGGAACGACATCCATGTGATGCAGCAGCAGGATTGGCCTGGCCGTGCCGCTTCCCTTCAGCCTCGCAAGGACGATCGAGCGTCCAGGCGCGGACTCGAAGCGGCGGACCGGGATCCCCTCGCGCTCGAGGATGCCTTGCAGCAGATCCGCCGTCTTCGTGACGTTGCCGGGCGGCACGGACGTGTCGATCCTGATGTAGCTCTGCAGCGTCCTGACAGCCTCGGCCTCGATCGCTTTCCAGTCTGGAGTCTGCGCCGGGGCCGGCGATGAAATCGCCACCGCGAAAAGGAAGATCGATGCGCGTTTCATGACAGCTCTCTGCATGGACCCGGGACGGCCAGCACGATCGGTCTCGCATCTCCGCATGAATCTCTCCGGTAGTGCCGGTACTGGAAGGCGCCTCTCGTTCCCACCCCGCGAACCGTGAACTGCGAACTGCGATGATAGTCTACTGCAGATGATCCCCTTCGACTTCTGCCCGCGGACGCGCGTCCTCTTCGGCTGCGGCGCGCTCGAGCGGATCGGCACCCTCGCACTCGAGCTCGGCTTCCGCAAGACCCTGCTCGTGTCCGACCACGGGGTCGTTCAGGCCGGCCACGCATCACGCGCGACGAGCCTGCTCGGCGCCGGGGGCGTCGACGCGGTGGTCTTCACCGATTTCGGCGAGAACCCGGACAGCGCCATGGTGGAGGCGGGACGCGTGTTCGCCGCGCCGCTCGGAATCGATTCCGTGATCGGTCTCGGCGGCGGCAGCTCGCTCGACTGCGCGAAGGGGATCAACTTCCTGCTGACCAACGGCGGATCGATTGGCGACTACCGGGGGTACGGAAAGGCCTCCGAGCCGCTCCTTCCCATGATCGGTATTCCGACGACGGCGGGGACCGGCAGCGAGGCGCAGAGCTACGCGGTGATCTCCGACGCGGCGACGCACGTGAAGATGGCGTGCGGCGACGCGTCCGCCGCGGTGAAAGTAGCGATCCTCGATCCCGAACTGACGCTGACCGCTCCACCGCGCGTCACCGCCATGGCCGGCATCGATGCGATCGCGCACGCGGTCGAAACGGCCGTGTCCCTGCGGCGGACATCGCTGTCCGAGATGTTCTCGCATCACGCGTGGCGGCTTCTGGCCGGAGCGTTCGAGCGTGTCCTGCAGCATCCGGCAGACATCGAAGCCCGGTCGTCCATGCTCCTCGGCGCGCATCTCGCCGGCGTGGCCATCGAGCAGTCCATGCTCGGCGCCGCGCACGCGTGCGCCAACCCCCTGACCGCGCGCTACGACCTGGCGCACGGCGCCGCTCTCGCCATCCTCCTGCCGCACGTCGTCCGCTGGAACGCCGCTGCCGCGCCCAACGGCTATGCCCCCCTCCTGGGATTCCCGCGCCGGCGCGCCAGCGACGAGGATCCTGCCGACACGCTCGCGCGCCGCCTCGAGGAGCTGGCGCGTGCCGGAGACCTCGCGGCGACCCTGCGTGGCTGCGGCGTGGACCAGGGGACGTTGCCCGAGCTGGCCGCGGACGCCGCGGAGCAGTGGACGGGCACATTCAACCCGCGTCCGTTCGACGCGGCCGGCGCGCTCGAAATCTACCGCGCTGCTTACTAGCGTGGGGCTGCGCCCCACACCCCCGCCTTCGCGCGAAGCGCTACGGCGGGCCGCCGTAGCCTTGGCGGAGGCTGGCCGGCTCGGGCACTCCGCCCCGCGGCCACGCCACCCGAGCAACCTGCAGCCGATGATGTGCTCCTGCGGAAGGACTCGAAGTCCTCAGCTATAATTACCGATGGATGAGCAAACAGCGACAGCCCTCCGTGGACCGGCAGTTCGTCAGGGGCGGCGCCACCGCCACGATCCTCTCCATCCTCGACGAGTCGCCCATGCACGGGTACGAGCTGATTCAGACGATCCGGGAACGCACGCAGGGGCTCTTCGATTTCAGCGATGGAACCGTGTACCCCCTGCTCTATTACCTCAGGGACAAGGGATGGATTCGCGACGAGGTCCAGACGTCCGAAGAGGGGCGGACCAGGAAAGTCTATCGCCTCACCCCAGCCGGGCGCGCCGCCCTGCGGCGCCAGACGGAGGACTGGCTTCGCTTTTCACGGGCCATGACGCTCGCGCTCGGCAGGTCCCGCTAGCCGTACTTGCACGCCCAGAATGTGTGCGAATGTGCCACATTCTCGGCGCAGGGCAAGGCCGAGGCACGCCAAAGGCGCGCCCTGCCGGAGCGGGGCGAAGGGGTCTCCGCGAGCGACGGCGATGGGGGGTCCGGCGGGGCGAAGCCCCCCGGTCTAGCGCTCGACAGCCACGACGTGATCTCTCGTACGAAACACCAGCAGCCCCCTGCTCATGGCGGGTGTGGCCATGAGCGCCTCCCCCATCGGATTGGTCGACACCAGCCGGAATTCGGGACCGGCCGCGACGACGTACACATTGCCGTCCGCATGGGAGAGATAGAGGTGGCCGCCGCCGGCCACTGGCGAGGCGTTGTAGGTGCCGCCGCTCTCTGGAACGCGCCGCCGATACACTTCACGTCCCGTCCGCGCGTCGTAG
>DATIEW010000171.1:0-2352 GCA_035455585.1 Vicinamibacterales bacterium
CTCTACTACGAGGGCACGTCGAAGACGATCAAGCTGATGGGCCGCGTCGAGCCGGAGTACGCCGCGGACGAGGGCGCCATCTTCCGCGCGGAGAAGCGCAAGCAGGCCTTCGGCGTCGAGGTGGATGCGCCCTTCGACGCACGCGGCATCCTGCTCATGACGTATCGCTACAAGGCCTCCGAGAACGTCGCCGCGACGGCAAAGAACGACGACACCTGGGTGTACGTGCCGACGTTGCGACGCGTCCGCCGCATCTCGGCGGCGCAGCGCACGGACGCGGTGTCGGGCACGGATTTCACGTTCGACGACCTGCGCAGCTTCGACGGCATCGTGCCCCAGTACAAGTGGGAGTGCCTGGCCCAGGACATCCCGATCATCGCCCCGATGAACACGAAGGTGCCCGCCTATCCCTACACGCGGGACCACAACTTCGGCCCCTACGGGCTCTCCTACGCCGACGATCGCTGGGAGCTGCGCAAGGCCTACAAGGTGCGCTTCGTCCCGAACAACGCGGACCACCCGTATGCGAAGAAGGACATCTACATCGACGAGGAGACCTACGAGCCGCTCTACTCCTTCGCCTACGACCGCAAGAACGAGCTGTGGAAGATCATCACCCACAACCATCGTTGGTCGGAGGAGGATCTCTCGGAGGACGGGAAGAAGCCCGGCGGCCGCTGGTACGCCGGCTGGGACGCGGTGCCGCAGCCGCGCGACGTACGCGTCATCAGCGACATGATCGTCAACGTCCAGACTGGCACCGGCAACCGCATCGAGTTCTGGGACACGCACGGCACGCCGCTGGACAGCAAGGGCAAGGTGCGGCGCTACGTCGATATCGGGAGGCTCACCAAGGGACGCTAGCCGCAAGCGCCGCGAAGTGGCGCGCGCAGTGAGCCCACGCGAGACCGGCGAACGGCGGCCACGCTTGACGTCTGCTCGCGGCCCGTGATATTGTGAAGTACATTCACAAATCAGGAGCGCGCGCGTGGACCGGGCCCGGCTTCGCTCACTGTTCGCCATGACCGGCCGCGTGGTGCTCGTGACCGGCGGCACGCGCGGCATCGGCCGCTCGCTCGCCGAGGGCTACGTCGCCGCCGGCGCGACGGTGGTCGTCGCGAGCCGCAAGCCCGAGGCGTGCAAGGAGACGGAGCAGCACCTGCAGGCCATGGGCGGCGAGGCGCTCGGCGTACCCACCCACCTCGGCGACCTCGGTGCGCTGCGCACGTTGGTGCAGAAGACGGTCGACGCGTACGGCGGCGTGGACGTGGTGGTGAACAACGCGGCCAACGCGCTCGCGCTGCCCCTCGGCGAGTACAGCGCCGAGGCCTGGGGAAAGTCGATGGACGTGAACCTGCGCGGCCCGGTCTTCCTGGTCCAGGAGGCGCTCCCGCACCTGAAGCGGAGCCCACACGCGGCCGTGCTCAACGTGCTCTCCGGCGCCGCCTTCCTGTTCTCCTCGACGGTCTCGCTCTACGCGATCGCGAAGGCCGGGCTGATGGCGGCTACGCGGGCGATGGCCGCCGAGTTCGCGCCGCACGGCATCCGCGTGAACGCGCTCTCGCCGGGCACGGTGGACACCGACATGGTGCGGAAGAACCCGGCCGAGGCGCAGGCGGAGATGACGAAGATCCAGCTCATGCCCCGCATGGCCCATCCGGACGAGATGGTGGGCCCCGCGCTCATGCTCACCTCCGACGCCGGGAGCTTCATCACGGGCCACGTGGTCTTCGCCGACGGCGGCATGGTGCCGCGCTAGAGGAGCCGAGATGAGCTCTACGTTCTCGTTCACCAAGCTGATCGTCCACGACGTCGAGAAGATGGCGGCCTTCTATGGCGCCGTGTA
This sequence comes from Vicinamibacterales bacterium, assembly GCA_035455585.1. GTDB lineage: Bacteria > Acidobacteriota > Vicinamibacteria > Vicinamibacterales > 2-12-FULL-66-21 > DATIEW01. The sequence continues at coordinate 1,847 of DATIEW010000171.1, forward strand.
CGGGCTGCACGCCGTGAACCGCGTGCGCGGCGAGAGCATCGGCGGCGAAGAGATCGACGAGATCATGCTCTCGCCGGACCCGAAGGCGCCCTTCGGCACGTTCGTGCTGCTGCGCTACGTGGGCCGCTCAGCGTCGCCGAACGGCGAGGCGATCCTCGGCTTCACGACCGACGATCTGCCGGCGCTGCTCGACCGCGTGCGGGCCGCAGGCGGCGGTGTGCACGCGCCGATCAAGGAGCTGCCCCATCTGAAGGTTCGCGTGGCCTTCGCAACGGACCCCGAAGGCCATCTCGCCGAGCTCGTGCAGGTGGTGGCGTAGGAGGAGCCCATGACCGCGATCATCGACATCGACTCGCACTTCGAGCCCGGCGGCGACTGGCTCCAGCCCTACCCGAAGCTCGCCGCGAAGCTGCCGAGGCTCGATCCGGCCCTGCTCGCCGTGGACGCGATCGTGGGCGACCTGCTGCGCGACGTGCCGGAGGCGAAGCGGCCGCCGCTCGAGGAGC
>DATIEW010000172.1:0-6472 GCA_035455585.1 Vicinamibacterales bacterium
AGCCGGACGCCGCGCGCGGAGGCTGCGGCCTGCAGCGCGCGCGCGGCGGACGGCGGGGAGATGGTCGGCGTCAGGTCGTGGGTAAAGACGCCGTCGAGATTGCTGACGCTGAGCGCCCCGAACACGAGAAGCGGCGCACGGACGCCGGACTCCCGCAGGAGGATTGCTTCCTCGATGTCGGCGCACGCGAGCATGCGCGCGCCCGCCTCCTCGAGCGCGCGCGCCACCTGCGGCGCGCCGTGGCCGTAGGCGTTCGCCTTCACGACGGCAATGATCCCCGGCGGTTCCGGTGCCGTCGAGCGGAGGAACGCCGAAATGACCTGGAAATTCGCCCGGATGGCGCCGAGATCCACGCGTGCAACTGTGGGACGTATCATCAGAAGGAAAAAGGAAGAAGGAAGAAGGAAAAAGGGATCCTTGTCCCTTCTTCCTTTTTCCTTATTCCTTTCTCATGTGTGCGAGGTTCTCGAACCGCGTGTGCTCCCTGATGAAGGCCAGCTTGATCGTCCCGGTCGGGCCGTTGCGCTGCTTGCCGACGATGATCTCGGCGACGCCTTCCGATTCCGGCCCGGACGGCTCGTCGGGATCGCGGTACTGGTCCTCCCGGTAGATGAACACGACGAGATCGGCGTCCTGCTCGAGCGCGCCGGACTCGCGGAGGTCGGAGAGCTGCGGACGGTGTTCGGCGCGTGTCTCGGGCGCGCGGGAGAGCTGCGAGAGCGCGACGATCGGGACGTTCAGCTCCTTGGCGAGCCCCTTGAGCGACCGGGAGATCGAGGCGAGCTCCTGCTGCCGGCTCTCGAACCGGCCGCGCCCCTGCATGAGCTGGATGTAGTCGACGATGAGCAGGTGGAGCCCATGCTCGGCCTTCAGCCGGCGCGCCTTGGCACGCATCTCGAGCACGCCGATCGCCGCGCTGTCGTCGATGAACACACGCGCCTCGGCCAGCGTGCCGAGCGCCTGGGACAGCCGCCCGTAGTCCTTCTCGCTCAGATACCCGCTGCGGAACCGGTGCGCGTCGATCCGCGCCTCGGACGTCAGCATGCGGATGAAGAGCTGCTCCTTGGCCATCTCCAGGCTGAAGATGCCGACCGTCATGTCGGTCGCCGTGCCGACGTGCTGCGCGACGTTGAGGACGAAGCTGGTCTTCCCCATCGACGGCCGCGCCGCGACGAGGACGAGATCCGAGGGCTGCAGGCCGGAGGTCAGGGCGTCGAGATCGATGAAGCCGGTCGGCACCCCGGTGACCAGCCCCTTGTGCTGCTGGAGCTTCTCGATCGTGGTGAAGCTCGACTGGACGAGATCGCGGAGCGGGACGAACCCGGCGCGTATGCGGTCCTCGGCGATGGCGAAGATGGCGCGCTCCGCCTCGTCGAGCAGCAGGTCGGGTTCCTGTTCCGCCTCGTACGCTCCGGCGAGGATCTTGTTTGCGGAGTGGATCAGGCTCCGCAGCGTCGATTTCTCCTTGACGATGCGCGCGTAGTACTCGACGTTGGCCGAGCGTGGCACGCCGTCGGCGAGCGAGGCGATGTAGGCGGGCCCGCCGACCTCGTCGAGCTCGCCGGCGCGCGTCAGCTCCTCCGTCAGCGTCAGGAAGTCGATGGCATCGCCGCGCTCGCTGAGCGCGATCATCTTCTCGAAGATGCGCCGATGCGCGTCGCGGAAGAAATCACGCGCGTCGATGAGCTCGGCGGCCTGATTGAAGGCGTCGTTGGAGATCAGCACGGCGCCGAGCACGGACTTCTCGGCGTCGAGACTGTGCGGAAGCGTGCGGTCAGGGGCGGCGACGTCGGCCATCGGGATCGAACGGAGTGTGGACTGGATGAATCTGACCGGGCGCCACAGAATACCACCAACACGCCCGATCGATCACTCGTCGTTCGTCCGATCGGAGAGCTGCGCCGCTGCTACTGCTGCTCGGCGACCACGATCACGCGAAGCTGCGCGGTCACTTCGCGGTGGATCTTCAGCGGCACGGTCGTCTCGCCGAGGGTCTTGATCGGATCGGGCAGATGGACTTTCCGCTTGTCGATCTCGAAGCCCTTGGCCTGCAGCGCGTGCGCGATGTCCGCCGACGTCACCGAGCCGTAGAGCGTGTCGTTCTCCCCCACGCGCCGGGAGATGGCGACCTCGAGCTCCGCGATCCGCTGCGCGAACGCTTCGGCCTGTGTCTTCTCTTCGAGCTCACGCGCCTCGGCGGCGTGCCGCTCGCGCTCGATCTGGCGCTTGTTCGCCTCGGTCACCGCGAGGGCCAGCTTCTGCGGCAGCAGGTAGTTCCGGGCGTAGCCCTCCGCCACCTTGACGATGTCGCCGCGGCGGCCCAGCTTCTCGACGTGTTCACGCAGGATGACTTCCATGGGTGCCACCTACTCGGTCACGTACGGAATCAGCGCCAGCTGCCTGGCCCGCTTGATGGCGGTCTGCAGCTTGCGCTGGTGCATCGCGCACGTGCCCGAGATCCGCCGCGGCTGGATCTTGCCGCGCTCCGGCACGAACGGCGCCAGCATCCGGACGTCCTTGTAGTTGATGTAGTCGATCTTCTCCGCGCAGAACCGGCAGACACGCCGGCGGCGGAAGAACCCGCCGCGGCGCGGACCGTCTCCCCCCTTGCCCTTGTCCCGATCGCCGCCCCTGCCGCCACGGCCGCGGCCCCCCCGTTCGTCGCTCATCGCTGGACCTCCATCTCCCCACGGTCGTCATCCTGGTCGGTCTCGCCGCCGCGGCCCTCGCCCGGCGCCGGCTCGGGCGGCAGGCCTCGCGCGACGCGCCGGCGCGCCTGGCTCGCCCGCCGTGCCACCCGCGTCCGGTCGGCGACCCGGAGCGCCTCGTCCACACGGACCACGAGGTGACGGATCACCTGGTCGGTCACGCGCAGCCGGCGGTCGATCTCCTTGACGAGCTCTCCCGACCCGCTGATGGTCTCGACGACGTAGGTGCCCTCGCGGTGATGGCCGATCTCGTAGGCCAGCTTCCGCCGGCCCCAGTTCTCGGTCTTGTCGAGCGTCCCGTTGTAGCGCTGGATGATCTGCTCGATCTGGGAGTGCAGATCGGAGACCTCCTGCTCCGAGGCTTCAGGCGTGACGATGTAGACGAGTTCGTACTGTCGTGGCGTGCTCATGACTCTCCTCATGGACTGAGCGGCCACCCGCGCGCATCAACGCCGGGTGGCAAGGAGACAACGAATGCCTCTATTCTCCGTCTTCCTTCCGATTGTACCGGTTCATGACCGGCCCGATCCCCTCCGTGACGAACAGCTCGATCGCGTCGGCGGTCCGGGCGACAATGTCGGCCACGATCGGCCGTTCTTCCGGCTCGAACCTCGCCAGCACATGGTCCGCCAGATCGCGCCGGCCGTCCCCGCGCCCCACGCCGATTCGCAGCCGCGCGAACTCCTCGGTCCCGAGCTCCGCGATCACCGACTTCAGACCGTTGTGGCCCCCCGCCGAACCTGACGGCCGCGCCCGGAGTCTCCCGAGCTCCAAGTTCACGTCGTCGACGACGACCAGGAGGTCTGCCGTCTCGATCTTGAAGAACCGCAGCAGCTCGCCGACGGCGCGGCCGCTCGCGTTCACGAAGGTGAGCGGCTTGGCCAGCAGCACGCCCGCCGCCCGCCACTTCGCAATGGTCGCCTGAGCCGGCGCTGACTCCCACTCCAGCCCGCGCCGATCCGCAACCGTGTCGAGCACAACGAACCCGAGGTTGTGGCGCGTCCCGACATACCTGCGGCCCGGGTTCCCGAGGCCGGCGATCAGCTTCACGGACGTTCAGGCCTCGAGCGCACCTCGCCGGCTCGCGGGCACTACTCCCCTTCTTCCTGCTCCGTCTTCCCCTTCTTGATGACTTCCGGCTCGGCCGGTGCCGCCGGCGCCGCCTCGGGCGCCGCCGGGACCTCCTCGGCCTTCAGCGGGACGACGTGCACGATCATCATGTCTGGCTCGCTCACGGGCGTCCACTTCGCCCCTTCGATCTGCAGGTCGCGGACGCGGACGTCCTGATTCAGCATCAGCTCGGAGATGTCGACCGTGACGTTCTCGGGGATGTCGCCGGGGAGGCACTCGATCTCGATTTCACGGTGGACGAAGTCCACGATGCCCGCCTGCTGCTTGACGCCGCGGGCCTCCCCCTTCAGCACGATCGGAACCGTAACGGTCAGCCTCCGGTCCATCGCGACCTGGTAGAAGTCGGCGTGCAGCAGCTTGTGGCCGATGGGATCGAGCTGGTACTCCTTCACGAGGACGCGAGTGCTGCCGCCGTCGAGGCTCAGGCCGATCAGCGTGTTGGCGCCGGACTCGGAGTGGAGAATCCGGAGCAGCGCCTTCGGATCGACCGAAATCTCCACCGCCTTCCCCTTCTCCACACCGTAGAGGACGGCGGGTATGCGCCCGCCGGCGCGCAGCCGCCGCGCCTCGTTCTTCCCGCGTCCCTCTCGTCGTTCCGCCTGCAGCGTCGCTTCCATGTGTTACCTGTGATTCAGAACGGTCGCACGTCGTTCGATCCGAGCGGCCGGCGACCGGGATTACACGAACAGGGAGGAAACCGAGGTTTCCTCGTGAATGCTCCTGATGGCCTGCCCGAGCAGCCGCGCCACCGAGAGCTGCTTGATCTTCCTGCAGCACCGCGCGCGCTCGCCGTTGAGCGGGATCGTGTTGGTGATGATCACCTGATCGAGCGGGGCGGCCTCGAGCCGCTCGATCGCGGGCCCGGAGAGAACCCCGTGGACCGCGCACGCCAGCACGCGTTCGGCGCCATTCTCCTTGAGCGCCACGGCCGCCTTCACGATCGTCCCGGCCGTATCGATGATGTCGTCCTGGATGATGCAGGTCCGACCCGAGACGTCGCCCACCACGTTCATCACTTCCGCCGTGCCATCGTCGCTGCGCCGCTTGTCGATGATCGCCAGCTCCGCGTCGAGCCGCTTGGCGTAGGCCCGCGCGCGCTCGGCGCCGCCCGCATCCGGCGAGACGATCGTCAGGTTCGGATGCCCGAGCCTGGCGAAAAAGTCGATGATGACCGGCGCAGCGAACAGGTGATCCACCGGGATGTCGAAGAACCCCTGGATCTGCGCCTTGTGCAGGTCCATCGTCAGCACCCGATTGGTGCCGGCGGCGCTCAGCAGGTTCGCCACGAGCTTGGCCGAAATCGGGACGCGGGGCTTGTCCTTGCGATCCTGACGCGCGTACCCATAGTAGGGAACCACCGCCGTGATGCGCGACGCCGACGAGCGGCGGAACGCATCGATCATCACGCACAGCTCGATCAGATGGCGATCGACGTCGGTGCACGTCGGCTGCACGACGAACACGTCCGTGCCCCGGATGTTTTCGTCGATCTGGAACGACACCTCGGTGTCCGGGAACCGCTGCAGCCGCGCGTGCCCCAGCTGCACGCCCAGGAACTCCCCGATCTCCGCCGCGAGTGCCGGGTGCGCGCTGCCCGAAAACAGTTTCAGCTGCCCGCGACTCATACGGTCCGTCTCACCGGACTGCTCTCCCAGACTGGTTGGGGCGGAAGGATTCGAACCTTCGAATACGGGATCCAAAGTCCCGCGCCTTACCGCTTGGCCACGCCCCATCGCGGTCACGTGCCCGGCCTCACGCGCGAAGCGCTCCGGCGAGACCTCGCCGAAGCCTTGGCGGAGGCGGGGCCGAGGCTGGCCGGCTCGGGCACTCGCGGGGCCCGGCTGGCAGGCGCGCCGTGCACGCCTCGCGCTGGAAGCAACTGTGAGGTCCCCCGGGGACATCCACAAAGGGAACAGTTTATACGGGAGCGAGGCGGACGGTCAACGAAGGCTCACCTGAACCGGCGCGCGACGGGTCTGGCGCGGCGCTCGTGCTCGGCCCGGGTCAACGTGCGGGTGAGCAGCGCCCGGGCACCGCCGCGCGACAGCGGCTTGACCGCGCGCCCCGCCGACGCTCGCGAGCGGAACAGCCCGAAGACGGCGGACCCGCTGCCGGACATCGCCGCCGCGACCGCCCCCGCCTCGCGCAGGAGCGTGCGAAGGGCGCCTATCTCGGGATGCCGCCTGACCACCGGCGGCTCCAGGTCGTTGATCATCTGCGCGGCGCGCGTGGGCCAGGGCACTGGCAGCATCTGCAGATCGCGAGGCTCCCGCGGTCCGGCTGCCCGATCCTCGTCGTACCAGGCGTAGGCCTCGGCGGTCGAGACGCCGTACGGTGGTCGGACGATCACGACGTGATGCGGGGGCAGATCCACGAGCGGGTAAATCTCCTCGCCGCGGCCGAGCCCGAGCGCCGTGCCTCCCGACAGGAAGAACGGCACGTCGGCCCCGACGCCGGCGGCCACGTCCCGAAGCAGCGTCAACGGCACGCCGCCCCAGAGCCGCCCGAGGGCCTGAAGTGCCGCGGCAGCGTCGGCGCTGCCGCCGCCGAGCCCCGCCTCCATCGGTATCAGCTTTCTGATGGTGATCTGCAGGTTCTCGGGGTCGCCGGCCCGGCCGATGGCGCGCCATAAC
>DATIEW010000173.1:0-5309 GCA_035455585.1 Vicinamibacterales bacterium
GCCCTGCGCGCCATGGCGCAGTTTCACGTTCGCCGGCTTCCCGTGATCGGTCCGGACGGGCTGCTCGAGGGCATCCTGTCGCTGGATGACATCGTCGTCGCGGCGGTGTCGACGGATGCGCCGACGTCCTCGGAGATCCTCGAGGCCATGCGCACGATCCTGATCAAGGAAGCAGAAGAGCCGGAATTCGAGGTCGATACGGTGATATGAGGGGCAGCCGAGGCCGTCGGTGATGTTCGAACGTTCTACTGACGGCCGGCGTTCCGACGCGACCCTGAGCGGGACGAGGCGACAGCCGCCCACACGTTTCCCTCGTCGTCGCAGCGGATGAGGAGCCGCTCGCTTCTCGCCACGCCGGGGATATCGAACTGAAATACCACGCTGTCCTGCTCGGAGCGGATCTCCGGCAGCGGTCCAGCCTGGTAGTCGAGGGTTCGTCGAGCAGCCACGCTACCCACCCTGCAAGGTCCTCGCCAATCGGGCAAGCTTGGTTTTATCGGGGATTCTAGAGATCGGCTGTTGGCGGCTTCGTGACACCCACGAGATTTAATTCTGGCGGCCGTGGAATTTCGTCCATTGGCTTGGATCCAGGAGCCCTGTTCGAGCTCTGGTATTGACGGCCCTTGTCCCTTCAGGCCGTCCGCTTTCAGCAGCCTGCTACCACTCCGTCCGCTGGACGACCGGAAGCTGCAGCGCACGCTCGCGGTCGAGGTCGAGCGATCCAACGTGCAGCGCGAGCGGAGACTGGACCCACTTGTAGATCGACGCCGTGAACAGTCGACAGAAGCGCTCGGCCCACTCCGCAAGCCTGTCTGCCGGGACATCCGGGAACAACACCGGCAGGACCTCGGCGACTTCTCGTGGGCCGAGCCTCTCGCCAGCGTGAAGCTGCAGGCAGGCATCGAGGACGGGAAACGGCATCAACTCCGACTCGGCCGACTGTTGAGACGCCAGCTCGGGACCCGGTGTCGTTGCCAGCACCGCGCGGATTCCGGCGAAGCGGTACCGGTGCTCCAGCCGCTCGAGCAGCGCAATGACCGTCGTCTTCGGCACGTTGGCGATCACGGACAGCCCGCCCTCGAGATCGCCTCCGATCGTCGTGTATCCGACGGCTTTCTCGCTCATGTTCCCGGTCTGCAGGAACAGGGCCCTGGCGCTGTTGGCCCAGTTCCACATGCGAGCGGCGCGGAGCCGTGCCTGGATGTTCTGGTGCGCGATCGGCGTCGGCTCTTCGCCGCCGAGCATCGTCCTGGCTGCGTCGAGCTCGCGCGAAAAAGCCTCGTCGATCGGGATGATGCCGAGCGGTAACCCCAGATCCCTGCAAACCGCTTCTGCCGCGGCTCGAGTGTCCGCCGCGGAGTATCGGGTCGGCATGTGAAAGGCTGAGATCAGCTCCGAAGCGGCGCTGCCGAGGTCGAGCGGCGCCACATCCCGCAACAGCGACGCGGCGCGCCACGCGACGAGGAGGGTCAGCGCCGAGTCGCGCCCGCCGGACACGGCGATGCCGAACCGGCTGAAGGCGCCAGTCTTCGCAAAGTAGTCCTTCACACCGAGCGCCAGCGCTTCGAAGAGGTCGTCGAGCGCGGAGTTGCGATCCGACGTTGGAGAGGCCGACGGCGGGGGGAGGAAGTCGCCGTCGTGCCGGCCGGGATACTCGAGGCGTCCGTCTCTGCGCGTGGGATGCTCTGACCGGATCGCGGCAACCTGCAGCCCCTCCCTCCGGAACGCCTCGCAATCCGACCGCCACGTCGTGTTCTCCATGCGGAGCCGCCGGGTGCGATCCAGATCGACGACGGCGGAGGCGAATCCCTCCCGGAAGCGCGGCGCGGCGAGGATCGTCCGGCCGTTCTGAATGACGAACCCTCCGCCGTCGAAGATGAGGCCGTCCTGGCCCCCGACGGCGTTGGCGTAGACAAGAACGGCCTGGTTGTCCGCGGAACGTGTGGCCAGCATCTCGGCGCGCGTTTCCTGCACCCCCATCCGGAAAGGGGAGGCCGAGATATTGACCACGACCTCGGCGCCCGAGTAGCAGCGGCGCCGCATCGGTCCGTCGGCCGACCAGGCGTCCTCACAGACCTCGACGGCGAGCACGCCGAAATCGAAAGAGAAGATATAGTCGCCGAGGGGCACGCCGCCGCCCGACTCGAGCGACAGACCGGGACCCCCGCGCGAGAAGGTGCGGCGCTCGTAGAAGACGTTGTAGGTCGGCAGCTTCTCCTTGGGCACGAATGCGAGGGCGCGTCCTCGATGCACGACCGCCGCGCAGTTGAAGAGCTGCGCGCCGACGGGGATTGCGAGCCCGAGCACGAAGACCGTGTCCAGGGCCTCTGTTTCGGACGCGAAGCGGTCGAGCGCCCGCCGCTGGGCGGCGAGGAACTGGCGCCACTGCACGAGATCTTCTGCCGGGTAGCCGCCGATCGTCTGCTCCGGCATGCAGCCCAGGGTCACGCCGTCGGCGCTCATCGCGCGAGCCAGTTCGATCGCCCTCGCGGTGTTGGAGTCGACCGCGCCGACGGTCGAGTTCAGCGCGCCAAGGCCGATGCTGATCAATCGCATGTGAACAACGCTCAGACTCCCGCATCATTCATGAACGGGAGGGATCGATTCGGCCCACTCGCTTCGAGAATCGACTGCGACGCTTCCACTCTATCGCGTTCCGCCGGGCTCACAGCCCCGCGAAGGCGCTCGCGAAGAGCTGGCACATCAGCGCTCCGGCGAGGCTCATCGAGAGGCCCCAGATGAGCAGCGTGCGAAACAGCCCTCGACCGGTCTCGGGGTCCATCACGGCAGCCACGCACAGCGCGCCGAGCGTCGAGAGCGGCGAGACGTCGACGAGCGACGAGCCGACGTTGATGCTCAGCGCGACGGCCAGCGGATCGCCGCCGCCGACCTGCTGCACCAGCCCCGGCGCCATTGGCAGGAACGTCGGCAGGACCACGCCGGAGGTGCTGCTGCAGGTCGAGATGACGCCGGTGACGAACGCGATCACGCCGTTGAGGGTGGCTGGTGTGGCCAGCCGCGAGAGCAGCGCCGTGAACAGCTGCATGCCCCCGGCCCGCTCGGCGGCGGTCACGAGCATCGTGACGCCGCAGACCATCAGGATTGCAGTCCACGGCATCCCTCTGATGGCGGCGGTCTCGTCGGCGGCGCGGCACATGACGAGGAGCGCGGCGGCGGCGAAGGCGGCGAGGCCGATGGGGGCACCCGCGACCGTCACGGCGCCGACCCAGAGAGACACGATGCCCACGGTCAGCCACTGCGGCCTCGAGAGCCGGGTGTCGGTGCGATCGGCCGGCAGCACGCGTGCGGAGGACAGCGCCCGCACCATCACGGCGTAGGCGACGGCCGTCACGAAGACGTGCGCGAGGAAATTGGCCGCGAAGACCTTCCATTCGTGGCCGCCAAGACCCACGGACGCCATGCGCGTGTTGGCGATCACGCCGACGGCGCTCAGCGGCGACAGGTTGCCGGCGTTGGCGCCGTTGGCGACCATCAGCGCCGTCAGGAACGGTGGGACGCCGGCGCGACGCCCGATCGCCATGGCCATCGGCGCGACGAGCGCGACGCTCGCAATCGCGCCCGGTCCGACGGTCGCCACGCCGCCGGCGATCAGAAAGAGGATCGGCGGCACGAGCTTCGCGCTGCCGCGGGCCACTGCCACGAGCCGGTGCGCGAAGAGCGCGACGGTCCCGTTCGCCTCAGACAGGCTGAAGAGCAGCGTCACGCCCGCCAGCGTGACGAAGAGCGACGACGGGAACCCGCCCAGCACGACGTCCGGCGTGCTCCCCGCGTAGATGCCAACCGCCCACGCCATCGGAATGGCAACGAGGCCGACGTTGAGGCGGGACGTGAAGCTGATGACGATCGCGGCGACGAGCGCGAGCAGCGAGGCGAGCGCGGGGCTCACGCGGGCTCCAGTGCGATCATGAGTGCGGGGCGACTATAGCGTACTGGGCCCCGCAGCCCCATCGGCCCACGAACGAGTCGCCATCGGGCGGCGGCACCGGGGACGGAGTGTCCGCAGTCCCGCTGGCCCTCCGCGCGTTTCAGCGGCTCCCGGTGAAATCCCTGTCGTCCGTCCTTACGCTTCGGTCAACGGCCCCCCGGGGACACTACCCCTCCACGGCTCGCGCCGGAGGAGCCTGGACGTACAGCGTCAGAGGCGGCGGCTCGAGCTCGATCAGGTACTCGAACTCGCGTCGGAAGTCCTGCAGCGACAGGCCTGCGGTGGCGCCGAACTTCGCGAGCTCGTGCGCGTCCTCGAAGTCGTCGCGGCGCAGACGGAGCATGTAGCGCCTGGCGATCGCGTATCGCGTCGAATGGATGTCGACCACGCGGATGCGCGCGCGGCCCGTGTTCGCGTCGATCATCTGCGAGAAGGGAATCGGCACGAACTGCCCCGCCTGCATCGAGATCACCGCGGCGTTGCCCCCCTCGAGCAGGTACTTCGCCGCGCAGTATCCGAGATCGCGCGTGTAGGCCATGTCCATCGGTATGGGATCGGCGCAGCGCAGCTCGTAGCCGATGTTCTTGGCCGCGATCGTCGTCTTGAGGGCGAACTCCTTCAGCCGCGTCTGCACCTCGGCTTTGAGGATCTCCCCGATGTTGACCTCCGCGATCCGCACGTGCCCGTGCGCGTCGCGCTCGACCTCGTGGAGCCCGGCGAGATCCTCCGGCTCGATGTCGAGTATGAGTCCCTCGGCGATGATCGCCACACCGTCCCGCCGGCCGTAGCTGAGGCGCTTGATGATTGCTCCGACGAGCGTATCGACGATCGCCTTGAGCCGGATCTTGCGGCCGGCCCACTCCTCCGGAATGAGCGTCAGCGTGGCGCCGGCGGCTTTGCCGATGCCGAGGGCAAGATGTCCGGCTTTCCGCCCCATCGTGATCACGAAGTACCAGCGTGACGTCGTCTTTGCATCGACCATCAGATTCTTGACGATTTCGGCGCCGTAGTGGCGCGCGGTCTGGAAGCCGAACGTATCCACGTGCGGCGGCAGGTCGAGGTCGTTGTCGATCGTCTTCGGCACGTGCACCACCTGGATGCGGCCGCCGGCCTTCTCCTCGAGCTTCATCGCCGAGTAGGCCGTGTCGTCGCCGCCGATGGTGATGAGCATCGACACGTTCAGCCTGAGCAGCGAGATCACCACTGTTTCGAGATGATCCGGATCCAGCGTCGGATTGGCCCTCGAGAGTCCGATGTGCGAGCCGCCTCGAAAGTGGATGCGGCTGACCTGATCGATCTCGAGCGGGATCACACGCTCGACATTGCCCTGCATGATCCACTCGAATCCGTCCCGGATGCCGAC
>DATIEW010000174.1:0-2790 GCA_035455585.1 Vicinamibacterales bacterium
ACGCCTTCGCGGAGTGCAGCGCCTCGTGCGGGCCGCAGGCGATTGGCGTGCCCACGCGTACGGCCGCGCAGAAGCGCGAGATCTCCTGGCGCGAGGCCGAGGGCCGCGCACCCGACGGCGCCACGGAGCTTGCGGCCCCCGGCGCGTTCCCGGGCCGAGTTTCGGACGCATCGGCCGCTGGCGCGTTCTCGCGCGGGGTGATCAGCACGCCGCTCTCGCGGGCGGCTCCGCCTTCCTCGAACAGGAGCGCCTCGTTCTCGTTCCTGACGAGCAGCGTCGCCTTCGTGCCGAAGAACACCTCGTAGCGGTTCTCGAACGCGTTCGACTCCACCGAGGAATACGTGGCCGTGCGGCCGCCGGGGTATTCCCAGATCGCGTAGATGTGATCGGGGACTTCGCGGCCGTCGTTGAAGCGGTGCACGCCGCCGGTCGCGGTGACGGCCACCGGGGCGGCATTGAGGAACCAGTTCACGGCGTTGATCTGATGGCTGGCCAGCTCCGCGAACAGGCCCTGGGAGTACTTCCAGTACAGGCGCCAGTTGAGCAGGTGCTCGAAGGTCGGGTACCCCCACCTCGAAGGATCGTAATCCGGAGAGGGCGGCTGGCCCGTCCGCCTCCAGTTGCCGTTGCGGTGCCACACCATCCGCACATGGTGGATGTCGCCAAGCAGGCCCTTCCGGACGATGCCCTCGTAGGCGGCTTCGTACACGCCGTTGTAGCGCCGCTGGTAGCCGATCTCCAGGATGCGCCGCGACCGCTCGGCGGCGCGGATCATGCGCTCGCAGCCTTCGACGTCCCACGCCATCATCTTCTCGCAGAGGACGTGCTTGCCGGCCTCGAGGCATCCGACCGCCACTTCGGTGTGCATCCAGAGGGGCACCGCGATGAGCACGGCCTCGAGGTCCTCCTTCTCGAGCATCTCCCGCCATTCGGCGTAGTGCGCGGCCTTCGGCAGGTCCCGCTTGAGCAGCGCCTCGTCGGCGCGGGCGAGCTGCGCCGGGTTGATGTCGCACAGCGCGCGGATCTCTCCGAACGCCGGATCGACGTTGTTGAGCAGCGCGCGTCCCTGCCCGCCCACGCCCACGATCCCGAGGCGCACCGGTCCGCCGGCGACCGGCCCCTTCATGATTGCCGCGGCACCCAGCAGTCCGAGCGCCGGCGTCCCCGCCAGCGCCTTGAGGAACGTACGTCGGCCCAGCGTTTCCTGTTCCGGGGTCAGGTGCATGTGATCAGTCCTCCTCCACCATCACGCCGGCGCACGCGCCGAACGCCTCGACCCGTTCGCCATCTTCCAGGGCGAGCAACGCCATGGTATCCGCGTGCGCGGCACAATATCGCGCGGCCAGGCCCGGCCCGTCCACCAGAAACGCAGTCGACAGCGCGTCGGCGACCGAAGCCCTTCTCGCAATCACCGTCGCGCTCAGAACTCCGGAGGCCGGCCAGCCCGTTCGCGGATCCAGGACGTGTCCGTATCGCCGGCCATCGGCCAGGACGAACTGCTCGCCGGCGCCGCTCGTCGCGATGGCGGCGTCGCGGAGACGCAGGCGGGCCAGCCGCCCACGGGAGGCGAGGCGCGGGCGGAGGTCGACCGGCCATCCGCCTCGTCCGTGGTCGGAGCCGACCGCCAGGATGCTGCTTCCGCCCGCCGACAGCAGCACGTCGCGAACGCCCAGCCTCCTGAGCTTCGCGGCCATGACGTCGAGCGCGTGGCCCTTGCCGATGCTCCCGAGGTTCAGTTCCACCTCGCGGCGCTGGAAGCGGACGGTCTGCCTCTCCGGATCGAGCTCGACCAGGTGCATGCCGACAGCGGCGCGCGCGGCATCGATGGCATCGCTGGTGGGCCGCTTCCCGTCGCGCCGGAGGAATCCCCAGCAGCGGCTCAGCGGCGTCGAGGTGATGTCGAACGCGCCCGTGGTGTCGCGGTGAATCGTGGCTGACAGGCTCAGGAGGTCGAACAGCGCGGGATGCACCGTGACCGGGCCATCGCCCGCGGTCCTGTTGACGTGCGAGACCTCGCTCGTATCGCGGAACACCGTCAGGCGCGCTTCCAGACGATCGGCGAGGTTGAGGGCGGTGCGTGCTGCGGGCAGGTACGCCGCGTCTTCCCCGGGGAGAACGACCTCGAACCGGCACGCCATCGCGCCGCGGTGCAGACGGATCCAGTAGCCGTCGGCCGGCGGCGGGCTCACCGGAGCGTCGAGTGTCAGAAACTGCCGACGATTGAGCGCTGCGGACCGTGCCACCAATGCCTCACCTGTTGACCGGCCAGTGGATCACGGACGCGGGGGCCAGCATCCAGTCCCGGCCTCGCCGCTGACGCTATGGCCTGCCCCTGAACGTGTCAAGACGCCGGGCGTTACGATACCAGAGACTCTATCGCGGTTTCGCACAGTCCTTGTGCCTTGCCCCTTTCCCTTCCCCCTTGTAGCCTTGTCCCTTCCGCCGCCCGTCGCCCACTGCCCATTGCCGATTGCCCACTGCCCATTGCCCATTGCCCATTGGACACTCCGGTAACCCCCGCCGCTTGCCCGGATGGGCGGCAATGGATGATAACGTCTGGCACGGCGATCGCGGCAGGGCATCGTGCCGTACGAGAAGGCGGGGTGGAAGTGGACCGATGAAGTCCATCATCGCGTGCGCCCACTGAATCGGCGAGGATCGGCATGACGACACGACGCGGACTCCTTCTCGCGGCAGTGCTGCTCGCGGCCGCGTGCTCTGGCGAGCGTGACGGGGACGGAATGACGGTGGCCGTGATCCCCAAGGGCACCTCGCACGTCTTCTGGCAGA
>DATIEW010000175.1:0-3012 GCA_035455585.1 Vicinamibacterales bacterium
GGTTTCCCGTTCTCATGGGGGCGATCCGGGCGGGGCGCGCTCGCGCTGTCGCGCCGCGCGACGGCCCGCGGCGCGGCGTCGCGCACGCAGCCGCAGGCGCACGGCGCGCAGTCCGTCGCATTCGCCGCGGATACGGGCCACTGCCCGCCTCAGTCGGCCTGGCGGCGGAGGAATGCCGGGATGTCGAGCACGTCCTCCGAACCGTAGTCGGCGCGTAATCCATCGCCGACCGCGCGTTGCGGCTGGCGCTGGATCGCCGGGCGATCGAGGTGGCTGTAGTCCGCAGCCGGCGCACGATGGGGCCTCTGTCCGACCAGCTTGACGTCCACATTCGGCCGCCGCGTCGCCGGGGCTGGCTGCGCCGTGGCCGGAGCCGCTGACTTCGCCTTGGTGCGGTTGAGGCCCGTCGCCACGACCGTGACCCGCAGCTCGCCCTGCATCTCGGGCTCGATGACGGTGCCGACCACGACGGTCGCGTCCTCGGCCGCGAACTGCTTGACGGTATTGCCGACTTCCTCGAACTCGCCGATCGACAGGTCGAGTCCCGCCGTCACGTTGACGAGGATGCCGTGCGCGCCAGCGAGATTGATGTCCTCGAGCAGCGGCGACGACACTGCCATCTCGGCCGCAACGCGCGCCCGGTGTTCACCCGTGCCGATTCCGGATCCCATCATCGCGAGTCCGGTTTCCGACATCACGGTCCGCACGTCGGCGAAGTCCACGTTGATGAGGCCCGGACGCGTGATCAGCTCGGCAATGCCCTGCACTGCGCCCTGCAGAACTTCGTTTGCGCGCTTGAATGCTTCGAGCAAGGTGGTCTGGCCGCCGAGCACCTGCAGCAACTTCTGGTTCGGGATCGTGATCAGGGAATCCACGTGCCGCGATAGCTCGGTAATGCCAGACTCAGCGATCGCATGGCGCTTGTTGCCTTCCATCGTGAACGGTCGCGTCACGACCGCGACGGTCAGGATCCCGAGCTCTCGCGCGACCTGGGCCACGACCGGCGCCGCGCCCGTACCCGTTCCGCCGCCCATGCCGGCCGTGATGAACAGCATGTCGCAGCCTTCGATCAGCTCGATCACGCGGTCACGGTCCTCCATCGCAGCCTGGCGGCCGACTTCGGGATTGGCGCCGGCGCCGAGCCCCTTCGTGATGTTGCAGCCGATCTGCAGCGACGACTTCACCTGCGAGTGTTTGAGCGCCTGCGCGTCCGTGTTCACGCAGATGAACTCGACGCCCTCGATGCCGCTCTTGGCCATGTGGGACACGGCGTTGCCGCCGCCGCCACCCACGCCGATCACCTTGATTACAGCCGTCTGGCTGAATGAATCCATCAGTTCAAACATGTCCTCTCCTCCGCTAGGTCAGAAATATCCCTGGAACCACGATTTCATCCGCTCCGTCACCGTCTTCACCCCGTCGCCGATGAGCTTCGGCGCCGGCTGGCCGGCATTGATCCGGCCGTAAAGCAGCAGACCCACGCCGGTCGCGTGGATCGGATTGCGCACGACGTCGCCGAGCCCGGTCACGCCGTGCGGGCTGCCGAGCCTGACGGGCATGTGGAAGATTTCCTCGGCGAGCTCGACTGCTCCTTCCATCTTGGCGCTGCCGCCCGTCAGCACGACGCCGGCCGCGACCGCCTCCTCGAACCCCGAGCGCCGGAGCTCGTCGCGAATCAGCATGAAAAGCTCTTCGTAGCGCGGCTCGACGATCTCGGCGAGCGTCTGCCGCGCCAGCCTCCGCGACGGACGGTCGCCCACGCTCGGCACCTCGATCGTTTCGTCGGGATTCGCGAGTTGCGACAGCGCGCAGGCGTAGCGGATCTTTATTTCCTCCGCATACGGCGAGGGCGTGCGCATCGAGACCGCGATGTCGTTGGTGACCTGGTCACCGGCGACCGGTATCACGGCGGTATGGCGGATTGCCCCGCCCGAGAAGACCGCGATGTCGGTCGTGCCGCCGCCGACGTCGACGAGACAGACACCGAGTTCCTTCTCGTCGTCGGTCAGCACCGCAAACGACGAGGCGAGCTGCTCGAGGACGATGTCCTCGACTTCGAGCCCGCAACGCTGCACGCACTTGACGATGTTCTGCGCCGCGCTTTCCGCGCCGGTGACTATGTGCACACGCGCCTCGAGGCGGACGCCGGACATGCCGATCGGCTCGCGGATGCCCTCCTGCCCGTCGATGATGAATTCCTGCGGCAGCACGTGAAGGATCTTCTGGTCGGCCGGGATCGGCACGGCCTGCGCCGCGTCCATCACGCGAGCGACGTCGCCACCGACCACTTCCTTGTCCTTGATCGCGACGATGCCGTGCGAGTTGAGGCTCCTGACGTGGCTGCCGGCGATGCCGGTGAATACGGTGCGTATTTCGACGCCCGCCATCAGTTCCGCTTCCTCGACGGCGCGCTGGATCGACTGCACCGTCGAGTCGATGTTGACGACGACGCCTTTCTTCAGGCCGCGCGACGGGTGCGAGCCAAGGCCGATGACTTCGAGACTGCCGTCGGCGTGCATCTCGCCGACCAGCGCGACGACTTTCGACGTGCCGATGTCGAGGCCCACGATCAGGTTGCGGTCGGATCGTTTAGCCATCGATTCCCGGATCTCCCTTGATGCGGTTTGCGAACGTCGCAGGTGCCGCGCGCGGCGGCTTGCGGTTCTTCCGCCAGCCGATCGAAAAGACGTTCGAATAGCGCATGTCGACGTACTGGATGTCGGCCGCGCGGCCGGCGATGACCTGCGCGCCGATTTCGACGAAGCGGTCCATGCGGTCGTCCACCTGGCGGCGGCCGAGCCGCACCGTCACGCCGTTCGAAAGATCGAGTTCCCAGGCACCGCGCGCATCGAGGCGGAGCGCGGCGACGCGGAGCCCCTGCTCTACGAGCCGTCCCTGGATCGCGAGGTAACGCTGCGCGACCTGCCATTCCGTGCCGGGCGGCCCATCGAGGCTGGGAAGTTCCGGCGGGACGTGCCGCACGCCGCTCGCAAACAGCTCGCCGCGCGTGTT
>DATIEW010000176.1:0-4942 GCA_035455585.1 Vicinamibacterales bacterium
TCACCAAGCCGAGCGGCACCGCGTTCGCCCAGCCGCCACCGCCGGCGAGGGCCAGCCGCGATCAAACCGCGCCGGAACGATGCGCGAGAGCACGCCGGCGATCATCTCGCCTCGGGCACCAGCTTCACGAGCGCGGCAAGCGCGACGTCGCGGCTCCCCTCGCCGCGCAGCCACGGCAGCCACGCGGCGTCGAGCGCGGGCCTGAAGCGTCCCATCCCCCGCTCCCAGATCCCGTTTGCGACCGCGTACGGCTTGTGGCCGGCGACGCGGGAACGGACCGCCTCGCCCGCGGTGAAGAAGATCATCGCGTGCGTCAGCTCGCGGGAGATGTAGCGCCGCTGCGCCTTCGCCTGCTCCAGGAGCAACGCCCACATCGGGTCGTCCCACTGGTGCATCGATTCGTGCACCACGGTCTCGAGCGCACTCAGGCCGGTGTTGCCGCTGTCGTAGCTGGAAATCACCAGCAGCGGTCCCGTCGTCGAGAAGGCCCCCGCCCAGTTCGAAAAGGCGACGACGCGCACCGGATAGCCGTCCGAGGGCCATGGCATGCCGCAGGCGCGCGTCACGAACCCGACGAGCGCCGCGCCGTGCTCCTCGATCAGCGGATCGATGGCCTGCCTCCAGCGCTCGTTCGATGCGTGGTGCGCAGGCCACCACGCCTGGCGGTAGATTCCGGCCACGCGCTCGAGCGTCGCGCGGATCGTGGAATCGACCGCAACGCCCTCCAGCGACGTGCGGTCCCCGGCGCGGGCCAGCGCGTTGCCCGCCTCGATCAGCGGTCTGTCGAAGACCGGATCCTGCCGGCTCGGTCCGGCGGCATACCTCTGGACGGCCTCCCGCCAGAGTTCACGCTCGGCTGCCGTCAGCGATTCCAGCCCCTTCGCCTGATCGGCGGGTGCGTCCGAAACCGCCCGCCGCGCGGCGTCAGCCATCTTCGACTCTGCCCGTCCGAGGACGTACAGGTAGTGATGCAGATTGAGCCAGAAGTCCCCCGTCGAGATCCGGAAGAGCGGCGGGGCGGAGGCAGGTTGCGCGGCAAGAGCTGCCGCTGCTGACACAGCGAGCACGCAAGCCGGAATCGGTTTGATCGTCATGACAAGAGCCTACCAGACCGCCGGATGCGGGACTGGTGACGCTTCGCGACGATCGACAGCCCCTTCCCCTCCGACAGCGAGCGTTCAGGCGAGGTAGTTGTACCATCCAATCAGGCACAGGATGGCCCCGACCAGCGCGAGCATCGTCCACACGCGCATGTTCAGGCGATCGGGTGGGAATGCCATGGCTCACGTCCTTTCAGGAATGCCGGGGCTCTGGGCCGCGGGCGTGCCCGCGAGCTTCTCCTGCCTGAGCGCCGCCGCGCCGAGCAGCCCTCCCATACCCATCGATTCGACGGCGCTGCTCGGGATCAGCATCAGCGCTCCCTTTTCCTTCAGCCCCTCGTAGAGCATGTTCATCGCCCGCAGGTGGAGCGCCGTCGGATCGTCGTGGTACGCCTTGGCGGCCTGCCGGAACGACTGTGCGATCTCCAGCTCCGCCTGACCGAGAATGATGCGCGCCTGCTTCTCGCGGGCCGCCTGCGCCTCGCGCGACATCGCATCCTGGAGCGCCCCGGGAATGACGACGTCGCGCATCTCGACTGATGAGACGGTGACGCCCCAGGGCGTGGAGCGGGCGTCGATCAGGTTCTGCAGCTCCGCCTCGATCCGCTCGCGCCCGCGGAGCAGATCGGTGAGCGTCGTGCGGCCGATGATGTCGCGAAGCGCGGTCTGCGCGGCCCAGCTCACGGCCTGGGCGTAGTCCTGCACCTCGAGCGCGGCCTTCTCGGCATCGTTGACCATCCAGAACAACACCGCATCCACGTTGACCGGAACGGTATCGGAGGTCAGTGTCTGCTCGGCGGCGAAGCTCGTCGTTATCGTGCGCTGGTCGACCCAGGCGGCAACGGTGTCGACGAAAGGCACGATCCAGAACAGGCCTGGCCCTCGCAGGCCGACGAAGCGGCCGAACCGGAGCACGACCGCGCGCTCCCACTGCTGCGCGATGTGCGGCGCCTGCATCAGCACGAGGCCGATCCCAACGACGATCAACCCGAACGCTGGCCTGCCGGCCTGGCGCCACGCGGCGAGCCCGGCGGCGACCGCGAGGAAGAGGAGGGCAACAGCCACCACGTTCACGCGAATTCGCGGGGTCTCCATTCAGGCTCCTTTCCTGTGCGCACTGAGGGCGTCGACGAGTTCAGTGACGGTCACGCCGGCGGCATCGGCATCGGCGAGGACACGGGTGACGAAGGCCCGGAGGCGCCGGTCGCGTTCGCGGGGCGGCTGCGCCTTCACGGGGCTGGCGCTGATGAACGAGCCAATGCCGCGGCGCGTTTCCAGCACGCCGCTTCGCTCGAGTTCGGCATAGACCCGCGCCACCGTGTTCGCGTTGACCCGCAGGTCCACCGCAAGCTGCCTGACGGTTGGCAGCTGGTCCCCCGCCCGCAGGCGGCCGGTCGCAATCGCCGCTCGCAATCCGCGCTCGAGCTGCGCGTAGATCGGCGTCGCGTCGCGCGGATCAAGGGTCACGACCGGCATTTGCACTATTGTACTAGTTCATTAATACAATGTCAACCTGGGTAGCGCAGCATGTCGAATGTCTGAGTCACGACCGGATCCACGACGGCAGGGCCCTCGACGTCGATCGCGCATGCGCAACGGCGTGAGGTCGCAAGCGTGACCGAAGGCTGGCAGAGGTCCCATTCGAGGAAACAGGCGCGAAATCGGGAACGCCGCGGATCGGCAATCAGGATCGCGGAACCTGCCGGTCGGCCAGTCGAGCGACCACGTCGACGGCCACGGTCTCGTGCTCTGACGTCGGCACGGTGGATCGGGCCACGTGCGAGGGCGCTCGCCGATAGTCCAGCCACCACCGGCGCGCTTCTTCCTCCGTCCAGCTCGAGGCGTCGCGGCACCGGTGGAGGGCGAGACGCAGGGCCTCGGCGTCCGACCACCGATCTTCCGGCCGCTTGCGCAGGCACCGGAGAATCACCTGCTCCAGATCTGCTGGAACCGGGCTCGCCGTGCGGCGAGACGGAGGCTCTGGATCCGTGTGGAGGTGGTGGGCGAAGACTTCCACGACGGTCGCAGCCTCGAAGACCGGGACGCCGGCCACCAGGAAGTAGCCGACCGCGCCGAGGGCATAGAGGTCGCTTCGGGGATCGCGCAGATCCGGATCGGTGATCGCCTCGGGCGGAACGTAAAGCGGCGTACCCGTCAGGACGTTCGAACTCGTGAGCGTGGTCTCGACCCCGTCGGTCTCCAGGCGCCTGACGAGGCCGAAGTCCACCACCTTGGCGACGTCCGGCTCTCCTGCGCGCTCAGTCAGGATGATGTTTGCGGGCTTGATGTCCCGGTGGATGAGGCCCAGGCCGTGGGCTTCCGCGAGCGATCTGCAGACCTGGTCCAGTACGTGGATGACGCGCCCGGGCGGAGACGGGCCGAACCGCGTCACGAGATCCTCCAGGTTGAGGCCGTCCAGGTACTCCATCACGTAGTAGAAGACGCCGTCGGGCGTGCGGCCGTAGTCGTAGATCGCGACCGTGTTCGGGTGGCTGAGCTGCGCCGTCATCTGGACCTCCCGCTCGAACCGGAGGATGTTCGCCTGTCCGGCGCGATCCGGCGGAAGCAGTTTGATCGCCGTGGGACGGCGCAGCAGGGCATGGCTGGCCCGGTACACGATCCCCATGCCCCCCTCCCCGATCTTCTCCTCCAGGGTGTACTGGCCGAGCCGGCGGATCGACGCCGCCTCCCTCCGGAGACCGAAGATCACGCTGGAGCCGAGGGTCGCGATCGCAATCGCGACGCTGCACCAGGCCGCTACCTGGATCGCGCCCGCGACGCCGAAGGCGGCGCCCGCACCGCGCGCGAACATCGAGAGCACGACGAGCGGCAGCATCGCGGCCACGCTCAGCGAGGCCGTGCGGGGCGGCGTGCTGGGCACGATGATCGCCCGGGACTCGACGACGTTCACGCTGGCCAGGAGACCTGCGTAGAGACCGCCCTCTTCCGGCCGGTCGATGAGCGGAAGCAGGCCGGTCAGGAAGAACGCCATGAATCCGTAGAACGTGCAGCCGCCGATGATCGCACAGCCGTCCACGATTCCCAGGAGCCGCCCGGACAGCGGCCGGCCGCGTGCCACGATCCAGACCGTCCCGAACAGCAGGTTCGCGGCCAGGTGCATGATATTGGCGGGATTGACGAGCTCGACATCCGGTTGGGGAAGCCCGGGCGACACCGTGGCAACCCCGATGAGCACGATGTTCAGCAGGAAGAACCCCGACGACAGGCCGCACACCCAGGCCGCCCAGAGGCCGAGACGGTTCTGCAGGAACGCGCGGGCGTCCTCGTCGTCCGTCCCGCTCCAGAGGAGCGTGCCGTGAGAAGGCATGACGCCCGTCGAGTATAGCGCACGGATCCCGCGCGAACCGGACGCCGGACGGCGGGCTGGCAAGGCGCGACGACCGGGAATACCGGGACTATTCGAGGAGGAGCGACGCCGCAAGCCGGGATGCCCGAAAGTGTTACTGAGTCGGGTCGTCATGCGCTGCCTCGTTTGGGATCCGAGCCGCCGCCTCCAGACGATGAAGGAGCTGAAGCAGGCGCTGCAGCAGGCCATGCACGTGGGCACCGGCGGGCAGGCGTCGATTGCCGTGCTGCCGTTTGCCAACCTCAGCGCAGACCCGGAGAACGAGTATCTCGGTGATGGTCTCGCCGAAGAGATCATCAACGCGCTGGCGCAGTCTGGGCGCTTCGACGGATGGCTACCCTCTCGGCTCATACCGCATCGCCACCGCCTCTGAGCCGAACTCCCGCCGGCCCACGAGCCTCAGGTCGATACGCTTCTATAGCCCTGCGAACAACGTGGGCCCATGGCCCGCCAGCCTCGGCTGCACCACGAACTC
>DATIEW010000177.1:0-27397 GCA_035455585.1 Vicinamibacterales bacterium
GCGTGCGCACAAAGAGCTGGGCAAGCTCGCCGATCTCGCGGGAGATCGTGCGGCAGCCGCCGACGCGTACCGCCTCGCGATCCGCGTGTGCCGCGCCGCACGCGATCAGGCCTGCGCGGATGAAGCCGAGGCGCTGCTCGAAATGCAGAAGAGGCGCCATCCCGGCTCATTTTGAAACCGCACCGCGCGTGTCGTCGGCAGCAATCAGTCACCCGAAAAGCGGGTCGCCGGCTCGGCGATCCGCGACGATACGCAGCAAGTCGCGGTCTCGGGCGCCGCTGAAGGGCAGGGACCCCCGGGCTTGTCAACCGGCGGCATCCGGCGGTCGTCTATAGTGTTTTCCTGAATGCCTATGCGCGAGTTCGACGCCATCGTGCTGGGCGCCGGGCCGGCCGGCTGCGGCGCCGCACGACTGCTGGCGGCGTGGGGTCACAAGGTGCTCCTGGTGGAGAAGCCGGCCGCCGGGAGCCGCACGCTGGCGTTGTCGATTCCCCCGAGCGCGCGTAACGGCCTGGCGGCGCTCGGCATGCTGAACGCGGTCGAAGCCGCCGCCTTTCAAGCCTGGCGTGGGAACACCGTGTGGTGGGGCGACAACGAGCCGCGGATCGAGCCCTTCGCCCATGGTGCGTACGGCTTCCAGGTCGTGCACGGCGATCTCCTGGACCTCCTGCGTCCGCTGGCGGCGCGGGCCGGCGCCGAACTTCAGCTGGCGCGCGTGCAGGACGTGGTCCTGCCCGACCCCGAAGCGCCGCGGTCGGCACCGGCCGCGCCGGTCGTCGTCATGCAGGGAGACGCCGGGAGCCGGGCGACGGCCCCGTTTGTTCTCGATTGCACCGGGCGCGCCGGCGTGATAGCGCGGCGCCGTGGCTTGCGGGAGCCCGAAGCGTCGCACCACACCGTGGCGCTCGGGGCGGCCTGGTGTGCGCGCTCCCGCTGGCCCGTGCCGGACGAGACACACACCCTCGTGGCGTCATATGCCGACGGATGGGCCTGGTCGATTCCGACCGAACGCGCCATCCGCCACTTCACGGTCATGGTGGATCCCGACCGCACCGACCTGTTGCGCGGGCGGCCGGCCGTGCAGGTGTATCGCGCGGAACTCGAGAAGGTGCGCCCCCTCCGCGCCGTGCTCGAAGCGGGGGAGATGCGCCATGGACCATGGGGCCACGATGCATCGCTCTACGCGGCCCGCCAGTACGCGGGCCCCGGGTTCCTTCTCGTCGGCGACGCCGGTTCGTTCATCGATCCGCTCTCGTCGTTCGGAGTCAAGAAGGCGCTCGCCTCAGCGTGGGTGGCCTCGGTCGCGACGCACACGGCGCTCGTGAGCGCGTCGATGCGCGACGAGGCGCTGGCCTTTTACGACCGTCGCGAGCGCGCGGTCTATGCGAGCTGCCGCCGCCAGTCGGCGGCTTTCGCGGCCGATGCCGCAGCCGGCGCGCGTCATCCGTTCTGGCTGGCCCGCGCGCTCGCCTCCGACGATGAGGATGAGACGCTCGATTCCGCCGTGCTGGAACGTCATCCACGCGTGCTCGCCGCGTTCGACGAACTGCGGCGGCGGGCCACCGTCCGCCTTCGACGGGCCCCGCGCGTCCACACGACACGCCGTCCGGTGATTCGGGGGCGCGAAATCGTCACCGAGGAGCACCTCGTCCTGCCGGAGTGTCCGGAGGGCATCCGCTACCTGCGAGGCGTCGACCTGATTGGGCTCATGGAGGCCGCACCGGAACAAGCGGATGTCGGCGCGCTGTACGACGCGTACGCCAGTCGTTGCGGTCCGATTGACCTTCCCGACTACCTCTGTGCGCTGTCGGCCCTCATCGCGTTCGGCGTGCTCGAGTACTAGCTGACCCCGAGCTCTCCCAGCCGTCCGACGGGAGTGCTTTGGGAGTTGGGAGTTGGGACTTGGGAGTTGGGCGGTTGGGACGCCGAGCCTTCCATCGGCAGGCTCCGTGCTATCCTCACGCCGGTGTCTACATTCGGAGGCCGCGCCAAGTGGCCGCTGCGCCTCCTGCTCGTCGCCGCGTCCCTCCTGCTGGTTTTCCTCGGTCTCGAAGCGGCGATGCGCGTGGCGAGTCCTGGGCAGGTCGCGCCGTCGTTTCGCGCGCTCTTCATGCCGGACGATCGCATCGGGTATCGTCCGCGCCCGGGTGCATCCGGACACTACAAGACGCCCGAGTTCGAGACGACGATCGCGATCAATTCCGCTGGCGTCCGTGACGATCGCGAGCTGGGCGCGAAAGCGCCAGGGGAATTCCGAATCGTCGTGCTCGGCGATTCGATGGTCATGGCCGTCCAGGTCCGGATCGAGGACACGTTCGTCCGCAGGCTGGAGGATCGTCTCAATGCCAGCGGCG
The DNA here is from genome assembly GCA_035455585.1 of Vicinamibacterales bacterium. Lineage (GTDB taxonomy): Bacteria > Acidobacteriota > Vicinamibacteria > Vicinamibacterales > 2-12-FULL-66-21 > DATIEW01. The sequence continues at coordinate 2,355 of DATIEW010000177.1, forward strand.
GCCCCCGCGTGCGTGTGATCAACGCCGGGGTGCAGGGCTACGGCACCGTCGAGCAGGCGCTCTTTTTGAGATATGTGGCGTCCGCCTTCGAACCGGACCTCGTCCTGCTCACCGTGTTCGTCGGCAACGATGCCGCCGAGTCGGCCGCTGCCGAGCAGATGCTGGAGCCGCGCGACAGGGTTGCAGACAGTTCGGCCGTGCCGGCGGCGGCTCCCGAACCGCAGGGATCACGCACGCCGCTCTGGCTGCGGCGTCTGGCGCGGCGCAGCGCGTTCCTTCAGTACGTGCGCCTGCGGGTGCTTGCCGCGGCAGGGCCGGCCGGACCTCTGCCGCTGCGGGAGCGGGGGGTGCTCAGCTACGCGGTGGAGCCGCCGCCAGAGATTCTCCGCGGGTTCGAAGTCTCACGCAACGCTGCGAGACGCATTACCGAGGAGGCCGCGGTAATGGGCGCGCGGACCGCTGTTCTTTTTCTCCCCGCACGATTCCAGCTCGTCGAGAAGGATTTTGCCGACCTGTCGGTCGAGACCCGCAAGGAGGGCGTGCGGCTGGATCGTGACGGTGCGACGCGCCGGTTCCGCGCGGCGTATGCCGAGCTCGAGATTCCGCAGCTCGATCTCCTGGAACAGTTGCGTCGTAAGAGTGACCCTGCCGCGCTCTACTTCGAGCAGAACATCCATCTGAGCGCACGAGGCCACGCGGAGGTCGCTGCGGCGATCGAGAGCTTTCTGAGGTCCGAGCAGCTCGTGACTGGTCCTCACTGACGCGCGGCCCCTCCTTGCGATTACGTGCGGGCGAGAGGCTGCGCGCCGTCAGGCCGCAATGCGCGAGCCCTACTCGCTTCGCACCGCGCGCACCGGATCGACCTGCGCGGCCTTGAACGCCGGCACGAGGTTCGCGGCGATGGCGACGGCCAGCAGCAGCGTCGCGGCCGCCCCGTATGCGAGAGGGTCGAAGCCGCTGACGCCGTAGAGCAGCGATTCGAGCATGCGGGCGACGCCGGCCGCCATGAGGGCGCCGATGCCGATGCCGACGAGGGCCAGCCGCCCGCCCTGGAACAGGATCATCCGCATCACCTGCCCGCGCTCCGCTCCAAGCGCCATGCGGATGCCGACCTCCCGGCTCCGACGGCTCACCGAATAGGCGATGACACCGTAGAGCCCGACGGACGCGAGCAGCAGCGCCAGCCCCCCGAAGGCGCCCAGCAGGATCGCGCCGATCCGGGTGGGTGCTACAGTCGTCGCCGCGACCTGTTCGGCCGGCGCGTCCTCGGTGAACAGCACATCGGGCTCGAGCGTCCAGATCGCCTGCCGGAGCATCGGCAGCCCCGCCTGCGCCGGCGTCGTCGTACGCACGACGAGACTGATCGTGCGCGAACGCCCGGCGGGGAAGTGAACGTACGGCCGCGGCTTTTCGCCAACCGATCTGACCTTGTGGTCCCTGGCCACCCCGATCACCTCGTACGGCTGCGTCTCGAAGTTGTTGCTGTAGATCAGGCGGCCGACCGCCGTCCCATCGGGCCAGTACTGGCGCGCCATCGTTTCGTTGATGACGACGACCCGCCGCGCACCCTTCACGTCGTCCTCCGCGATCGCGCGGCCGGACAGGATCGCCACATCCACCGCCGTGAAGTAGTCGGCTCCGACGCTGACGGTGTCGATCGGGGTCCCGTCGTCACCGGGCGCATGGTGGCCCGGCACGAGGATGCCGTCGAGGTTGATGTCGGGCGCCAGCGGCAGGCGGGTTGCTGTCGAAACGGCCGTGACGCCCGGCAGCGCGCGCAGCGTCTCGATCGCCCGATCGCGCAGCGCCATCGCGCGATCGACGTCGTAGCCGTTCATCTGCAGGTTGAACGACAGCGACGAGATCGGCCCCGGGTCGAAGCCGAGGTCGGTCGACCGTGCAGTCAGCAGCCCGCGCGCGAGCAATGCGCCAGCCACGAGCAGCACGAGCGAGAGGGCGAGCTGACCGACGACGAGCACGTGGCTCAGGCCGGGGCGCCGGCGGCTCTCGCCTTCGGGCGTCTCCTTCAGGGCTGGAACCAGGTCCGGTTTGGAGGACGACCAGGCGGGTGCCAGGCCGAAAAGGAGGGCAGTGGCGGCCGACGCGCACAGCGCAAATGCCAGGACCGTCCCGTCCAACGAGAAGTCGAAGTGAATCGGCATCGGGAAGACGGTGGAGCCGAAACCGGACAGGGCGCGCCCCGCCCACCAGGCGATCAGCAGGCCGATGCCGCCGCCCGCCAACGCGAGCACGAGCCCCTCACTCAACAGCTGCCGCACGATGCGCCCGCGGCTGGCGCCAATCGCGGCCCGAATCGCGAACTCGCGCCTCCGCGCCGCGCCGCGCGCGAGCAGCATGTTGGCGACGTTCGCGCAGGCGATCAGCAGCACGAGGCCGACGGCCGCCAGCAGCGCTGCGCCGGCGGCCCTGATGTAGCCATCGAGCATCGGATGGAAGCGGACGTTCGCAGCCGGCAGCACGCTGGCTCTCGTCTTCTCGTTGGTTACCGGATACTCGGCACCCAGCCTGGTGAAGATCGTCTCGATCTGCGCACGTGCTTCCTCGACGGTCCGCGTGTCGGCCAGCCGGCCTTTGATGAACAGCCAACGCGTTCCGCGACGCTCCAGCCGCGTCTTGCCCGGATCCGAACCAACCGTCGCCTGCACGCCGGAGAACTCAAGCCGATCCACCATCGTCACGGGCACCCAGAAATCGGTGGGAATGCCCGGAACCGTTCCGGTGAAGCGTGCCGGCGCGACGCCGACGACTGTGTAGACGACGCCGGACAACTTGATTGGCTCGCCGACCACGTCGGCCCGGCCTCCGAACCGATCCTGCCAGATGCCATGGCCGAGTACGACAACCGCCGTTCCACCGGGCGTCCGGTCCTCGTCTTCGCGAAAGCCGCGACCAATCGGCGGCCGGATGCCGAGCACGTCGAAGTAGTTCGAGGTGACCGCCTCACCGGTCACGAGTACCGGGCGCTCGCCGGTCGATAGAATGCCACGGACGTAGGCGTTGGCGGCGACCCCCGACAACGCATCGGCACCGTTCCGGATGTCGAGGTAGTCCGGATACGATGTGGTGAGCTGGGGGTAGTCGTCGCTCAGGCCCGTGTAGATCTCAACGAGCCGGTCTGGCTGCGCGACGGGGTTGTCCCGGAGCAGCACGGCATTGACAATGCTGAAGAGGGTCGTGTTGAGGCCGATGCCGAGCGCAAGCGACAGTGTCGCAGCCGCCGAAAAGCCCGGCTGTCTTATCAGCTGTCGCAGGCCCGATCGCAAATCGCCTAGGAACCCACCCATGAGCTCTCCCGTTCTTGCAGCAACGCGAGGCTGCCCGTCGCCACGGCGAAGGCGCTAGACGGTCAATACGAGGGTCCGGGAAAGTAGGTTCGCGCACGCTGGAGTGTAACGGCCCGGCGTGGCGTACGTCTTGCAAATCTCGAGGCTGACCGCATCGCGCCGAACGTAGAACGCGGGCCCGACTGAGGGCCGGCAGAAACCGGGGGACGCTCAATGAGAATCAACAGAATGTCCGTTGGCGCCGCGCTGGCCGGGGCGATTGTCCTCGCGGCGGCAACTGAGGCGCAGCAGGGAACCGTCCTCGTTACCAACGGCGAACGGGTCGTCGGCCGGGTTTCTGACATGGACAAGAACGGCTTCACTGTCGACGTCGGAGGACAGGAGCGGCGGATCATGAAGCCGGAGGTCGTGATGATCGATTTCACCGGCACCAGCCGCAATCCGACGCGCGACGAGCTGAACCGGATTCGCGAGGGCCGCGAGGTCGTTGTCCTCAAGAACGGGACCATCCTGACCGGCGAGGTCGTCGACTACGAGCGGACCATGGGAGGAGCGTTGAAGGACCTGCCCGCCAGCCACGCCTTCCGCGTTCGGTTCCAGCCGGCTGGCGGCGGCGAGGAGCGCACGTTCCTGTCGTCGGAGGTCGCGCGATTCTATTTCAAGGATCCGTCGTCCTTGACGACCGGGGGCGGCGGCGGAGCCCCGGCGCAGCCCGGCGCCATGACCATCGAGGTACCAGCCAATCGCCCCTGGACGCCGACCAATCTGACTGTTCGACAGGGCGAGACGCTGCGGTTCGAGAGTTCGGGCAGGATCCAGCTGACGCTTGCCGAAGACGACGTGGCGGAGCCCGCGGGAAGCCTCAAGGGCCGCTATGCTCCGGCTCCGCCGCTTCCCCGTTCGCTCGCCGGTGCGCTGATCGGGCGGATCGGCACCAACGGCCGGCCGTTCGGCATCGGGAATCAGACGTCGGTGCCCATGCCGGCAGCCGGCCAGCTGTTCCTCGGCATCAACGACGACGGATTCGACGACAACTCCGGCGAGTTCACCGTCGTCATCAGGCGGAGCTTCCAGAGGCGGTAGTCTGAAAAGGAATAAGGAATAAGGAAGAAGGAAGCCATCGACCCGGTGTGTAGCGTATTCGTACGCTGCGGGTGCCGAACGCTTCACTCCTGTCTGAGCGCGACCACCGGATCGAGGCTGGCTGCCCGCTTCGCGGGCAGCCAGCAGGCCAGCGTTGCGACCGCCAGCAGAAGGACCGGCACGGCGGCAAACACTGATGAATCGCGGGAGACGGTGCCCGCGAAATCCCGATAGACGGCGAACACGAGCACCCACCCGGCGCCCGCGCCTACCAGGATCAGCGCAAGGGTTTCCGACACGAGCGCGGCGACCACGCGGGGCGCGGTCGCACCGAGCGCGAGGCGGATGCCAATCTCGCTCGTGCGCTGCGACACGCTGTATTCCACGACGGCGTAGATGCCGATGGCGGCGAGCACGAGCAGAAGCGGCCCGAGCACGGCGAACATCCTGGCAGGCACGCGGCGGAACACGAGGTTCGTCTCGACATGATCGGTCAGCGTCCGTACGTTGAACACCGGAAGCTCCGGATCGATGTTCTGCACGGCCCGTCTGATATCGTTCGCGAGAGCGGTCTCTGATCCCGATCGCGTGCGCAGATGCACGTCGCCGAATGGCGGCGCTCCATCCCGGTACGAGAGGTAGATGATCGGCGTGGGGGGTTCTCCGAACGCGTTGTACAACGAGTTCCGCACGACCCCGATGATGGAGAAGATGCCGCCGCGGGCCTGGAGGCGCCTTCCGAGAACGGTCGTCGTCGGGTCGTGGCCCCCGACGTACCTGCGGGCGAATTCCTCGTTCACGATGGCCTGAGGCGGGGCAGCGGTGTCGTCGAGACCGGCGAAATCCCTGCCGGCGCTGAATGGAATTCCCATCACGCTGAAGTAGCCCGGCGTGACGGTGTTGGCGAGCGCCTGATCGGACCCGCCGTCGTCGCGCGCCCGGCCCTCGAGCGTGAAGATCCTCGAGGGGAGTCCGTGAATGTCGAGGGGGACGGACGAGGCGATTGCCGCCCCATCGACGGCGGGCAGCGCACGAAGCCGATCCAGCAGTCGTCCCGCGAACGCGCGGGCGAACTCCTGGCTGGCATTGCGCCCCTGCAGATTGTAGGCGGCAAGCAGCACTCCACCGCGGCGGAACCCCGGATCCGTGTTCCGGGTCTCCATGAATCCCCTGAAGAACAGGCCGGCCACGATGAGCACCATCAACGCAAGGGCGACCTGCGCGGCCATCAGCAGGTTTCGTATCCGGCTGCGGCCCGCCGCGGTGGATCCCGCGCGCAGCACCTGCTGCGGATCGGCACGGGCGAAGAGCAGCGCCGGGGCAGCCCCCACGATCAAGCCGCATCCGACTCCGAGCAGCATGGCAAACGCCAGCCCGGCGGGATCGACGCTCGTCTGAAACCTCAGCGGCAGGCCGGTGAGCGGCAGCACCTGCAGCGCCTGTGTTCCCCACACGGCGACCGCCGCTCCAAGTCCCGCTCCGGCAGCCGCCAGGAGGACGGTCTCGGCAAGGAGCAGGCTGGCAATGCGCCACGGGGCGGCCCCGAGTGCAAGGCGGACGCCCATCTCCTTCCGCCTGACGCTGGCACGCGCGAGGACGAGGTTCGCCATGTTCCCGCAGACGGCGAGGAGGAGCAGCAGCATGATGGCCTGAAGGACGACGAGGGCGGTCGTGAGCATGCGCTGCGGACCGCGGGGCGACTGCCAGAACGGCAGCACCTCGCCCCGAAGCGTTGCGTTGGTGGCCGGGAACGCCGTGGCCAGCTGCGCCATTGACGCGTCCAGCTCGGCCTGCGCCCGGGCGCGCGTCGCTCCCGCGCGCAGCCGTCCCATCAGCGTGTAGCCGCGAACGCTGCGATCCGTCAGCTCGCGCGAAGCGTTCCGGACGATCGGCGCCAGCGGGGCGGGAAGCCACACGTCGAAGTCCAGACCCATCACGGTGCCCTGGAACTGCCGCGGCGTGACGGCGACGATCGTGAAATCGCGGCCGTTCACTCGCACCGCGCGTCCGAGCGCGTCGGCGCTGCCGCTGAAGCGGGTCTGCCAGAGGCCATGCGAGATCACCACGATGGACGCGTCGGCTGCGGGTGAGTCGCCCCTGCGCCCGGAGATCTCGTCAGGGAGGCGCCCGAGCGCCGGCCGGACGCCGAGCGCGGAGAAGTAATTGTCGGAGACGAGCAGTCCGTACAGTCGCTCGACATTGCCGCTGTCGCCGACGTAGAGCGGCAGCATGCGGAACGCGAGAACGTCCTTGAACGACGTCAGACGCTCCGTAAGGTCGCGGTATTCGGGCCACGACGCGCCGGGGTAGATGCCCGCGTCGGTCCGCGGCTCAATCAACAGGAATTCGGCGCCGCGGGCTACGCCCGGCAACGGCTTGAACACGCGGACCTGGATCCAGGAGAACACCACCGTGTTCACGCCGATTCCGGCGCCCAGCGAAAGGACCACGACCGCTGCGAGGACGGGCAACCGAGCGACTGCAAGACACGCATCGCGCAGGTCGCGGCCGATATGGCCAAGCACGGCTATTGCGGGCTTCCGTGGAGTGATGCGAGGAGCCGCATCAGGCCCCCTCCCCTTCCCGTCGTCGCGAGGGCGAGAACGGCCAGAGCCAGAATGACCATCAGGGCCAGCAGGAACGAGCGTGTACGCATAGGCACTCCTCGAGGATGCCCCGGCGCTCGATCGGGCGCCTCCGGGGAATCAACCGCGAACAGCCTACAGGGATGCGGCTGAACGGGGGTTGAACGCGGCGTTCAGGTTCCGTTCAGCTCCACGTGCGGTATAAACAGGATGCTGAAGAACGCATCCATTCCCATCAGGCCGCCCTTTTTCAGCGGTTTTCTTCGCGAACGGGGTTCGTCGATCAGGCGGTTCGTGAATTATCCGGGGTAGGTGGCTGCTGGAGGCAGGGTCTTGCGGTTACTGGTCGTCGAGGACGAGGCGCTGCTGTCGCGCCAGCTGGTGGGCGCGTTCGGCCAGGCCGGCTACGCGGTCGATAGCGCCGCAGACGGCGCGCGTGCGGACTTCCTGGCGCAGACGGAACGCTACGACGCGATCGTGCTCGATCTCGGCCTCCCGAAGATCGACGGGATGACCCTACTCCGCCGGTGGCGTGACGCGGGTCTGTCGGTTCCCGTCCTGGTGCTGACGGCGCGAGGAAGCTGGCACGAAAAGGTGCAGGGCATGGACGGCGGCGCCGACGACTACGTCGCCAAGCCGTTCAGGATCGAGGAAGTGCTCGCGAGGCTGCGCGCGCTGATCCGACGCGCCGGCGGGCAGGCAGGCCCCGAGCTTCGGAGCGGCGCGCTGATGCTCGACCCGCGCAATGCCCGGGTGACGGTCGACGGAAACCCCGTGAAGCTGACCGGCCACGAGTACCGGGTGCTGTCGTACCTGATGCACCACCGAGGCCGTGTCGTGTCCCAGACCGAGCTGATGGACCACATCTATGCCCACGGCGCCGACCGCGACTCGAACACGGTGGAGGTCTTCGTCGCGCGGCTCCGGCGGAAGCTCGGTGCTTCCTCCATCGAGACGGTGCGGGGAATGGGGTATCGGATCAAGCCGCCGCCGGACCCGCGAGCCGCGGAAGGCTGATGGCGCCGCTCTCGCTTCGTGCGCGCGTCCTCGCAGGCGCCCTGCTCTGGACGTTCGGCCTCTTCGTGATCACCGGTGTCGTGACGACGCAGCTCATGTTCCGCTATCCGGAGGTGCCGTGGATCGTGCATCACGCGTTCTCCTACGTCACCACGCTCTGGGTCGTGGCACTCGTGTGCATGATCCTCGGGCTGACGCAGGTGCGGAAGGGGCTGTCCGCCCTGACGGAGCTTCGTGCCAGGCTGGCCGCCGTGCACGACGGCCGGCATGCGAGGGTCGACGGGCGCTACCCGGCCGAAGTGCAGCCGCTCGTCGACGATCTCAACGCGCTGCTCGAGCACCGTGAGCGGGTCGTCGCGCGCGCCCTGGCGAAGGCCGGCGACCTCGCGCACGGTTTGAAGACGCCGCTGGCCGTGCTCTCCCACGAGGCCGAACGCGCCGGCGCCGCGGGTCAGCCCGACCTGGCCTCGACGCTGGACCAGCAGATCGATCGCATGCGGCGGCAGATCGAATATCACCTCGCGCATGCCCGCGCGGCGGCCTCTGGCGCCGCGCCCGGCGCGCGGTGCCCGGTCGCGCCGTCGGCTGACGGGCTTGCCCGCACGCTGCTTCGGCTCCATGCCGAACGTGGTCTCGCAATCGATGTCGACGTCGCGCCCGGACACGCCGTGAGGGGCCAGCGCGAGGATCTCGACGAGATGCTCGGCAACCTCCTCGACAACGCGTGCACGTGGGCGAAGTCCAGCGTGTCCGTTCGTTCATCCGAGGGCGGCCCGGACATCGTCATCGACGTTGACGACGATGGGCCGGGGATCGAGCCGTCGATGCGGGAAGCGGTCCTGGAGCGTGGCGTGCGCGCGGACGAGGCCGCGGCGGGCACGGGGCTCGGCCTGGCAATCGTGCGCGACCTGGCCGAGCTGTATGGCGGTTCCGTATCCCTGGAGGACTCGCCCCTGGGCGGCCTCCGCGCCCGCCTGCGGCTGCCGTCGGTGTAGGGGGCGCCGATCGGCTAGCCACGCGGGAAGGAGAGTCAGATCCCGATGATGAAGTCCTGGATCCCTGGCAGGTCGACGCGGTTCGAGCAGGTCACGCCCGCGCAGTTCTGGTTGCTCCCGTATCCGAGTCGGGACCGTGGAGGGAACGGTCCCGCCACGTAGCGTAGCTGCCGCCGATGATGCTTCTCGTCTTCTGCGTTCCGTGATCCGCGGACCACGGGCCACGGACCACGGGACGCGCGGCTCTTCAGAAGTAGTACTTCACCCCGAGCATGATCTTTCGGGATCCGCTGAGTACGTTATCCCGGATGCGGCCGAAGAGCGTACTGGTCTGTGTAAGGGTCGGAAACCCGAACGTCGGGTTGTTGAACACGTTCGTGCTGTCCGCCCGGATCTCGAGGATCTGATCGCCGACGATGTGCGTGCGCTTGGCCAGCGACAGGTTCAGGAACCAGCCACCGGGGCCGCGGAAGTAGTTCCGGCCGACGTTGCTGAACTCTCCCGGCCCGGGAATGCTGAACCTGCTGCGCTCGTCCGGGTTGAAATACCAGACGATGGCGCTGCCGGCCGAGTTCACCTCCTCGTGCACGCTGCCAAGGTCGCGCGAGCAGCCGGTGCAGTTGGCCGGCGTCTGCACGACGTTGGTCAACGTGTTCGAGCCGGCATACACCGTCATGGGCCGGCCGCTCTGCGCGACGAGCTGCCCCGAGAGCGTCCATCCGCCGATCAGAACGTCGGTCCAGCCGGCGACCGAGCCGCCGTAGCGCTGCCCCTGCCCGAACGGCAGCTCGTACACCGCCTGCGCCTGGAACACGTGCGTGCGGTCGAAGTCCGACAGCGCGTAGTTGAGGTCACGATTATTGATGTCGAACGGGGTGCTGGAGGCTGACTGCCCGCTGCCGGTGCTGTACACAGTGAAGGTCGGATCGAATGACCGCGTGTCCTTGGAACGCGACAACGTGTAGCCAATGAGGTAGCTGTATCCGTCGGCGAACCGCCGATCGAGCTTCACCTCCAGCGCGTGATAGCGCGAGTAGTCATTCGAGTCGATGACGCGCGTGCCGCCCAGGAATTGCGGATACGCCAAGAAGAAGTGCGGGCCGAGACCCGCCTGCTCCGTCAGCAGCTGCCCGCTCTGGATTCGCGATCCCAGGCTGGAGGCCACCGCGGCAACCGAGTTCAGCGTCAGCTCGCTGGTATAGAGGCGACGCACCATCTGCGAACCGGTTTCACCAGCCTGCCGCCGCGTGTCGGGACCCGCCAGCTGGTTCATCAGCGCGCTTTCCCCGCCGGCCTTGACCACATTGAACGCATCCAGGAACCCGTTGTCGAAGATCTCCACCTGGTTGGCATTGTAGGCGCCGAACAGGTTCTCGGCGCGGCGACCGACGTAGGCGACCTCGATCAGCGCCTGCCGGAAGATCTCGCGCTGATACGAAATGGCCCAAGCGTGCGTGATCGGAGTCTGGAACTCGGTGTCCACCACCGTGATGAGTGACGAGGAGGGCGACGGCGGCTGCAGGAAGTCGCCTGGCGAGGCGGTCGGCGCGATGCTGGGCAATCCCTGGAGCAGACGGCCGCCCGACTGGCCGAAAGCCGTGTTCACCACGGACGTCGTGATACCGGGAATGCTCTGGAAGATGGCCGACGACAGCACGAACGTGTTGATACGGTCGAAGGCCATCCGGTAGTTTCCGCGCAGGACGCTTTTGCCATCGTTCTTTGGATCCCAGGCAATCCCGATCGAAGGCGCGAAATTGTTCCAGTCGTCGTCGTAGAGTTCCCCTTCCTCCCAGCGGAGGGTGGTGCTCGGCGGCTCGCCTGCAGCCACGCGCTGATTCGGCCGCCGAATCAGGTTCTCGGGGTTGCTCGGCGACAACTTCACCTCCCAGCGGATGCCGGCGTCGACCGTAACATTGGAACGCGGCTTCCACGTGTCCTGCGCGTAGAAGTCAAGCTCGTGGTACCAGGCCTGGAAATTGAACAGCGTGCCTCCCGGCGCGTACGCGTTCCCTTGCTGCACGAAGCCCTGACTGATGCTGCCGACGCGGCCCAACTGGAAATTGATGTTGTTCTGGAGAGCTGGCCGATCGAACTGTGTGTTGATGTCCGACGGGATCCCGAACGTCGCGGGGTCGACCGTGTTGACGGATGTGCTGAAGTTCACGTACTGACCGACGTTCTGGCCGGCCACGGAGCCGCGGGTGTCCGTATGGCGCTGCATCCGGATATTGGTGCCCAGCTTGATGCTGTGCGGTCCCTTCAGCCAGCTCAGGTTGTTCACGATCTGCCAGGTGTCGATGGTTCTCAGGTTGCCGACATCGAACGTCTCGGGGTTCGTGATCGGCGTGCCCGTGAAGGTGGGCCGTGACGTATCGGAGGACGGAATCACGAAGTCGAACGTGAAGTGGTTCTGCCCGACCACGAACTCGTTGACCAGAGTGCCGCCCGGACTCCAGCGCCAGTTTCCCGCCCAGTTGTACGGAGAGCGTTCGGTGTTCACGATGCAGCCGAGGCCAGGATACCGCTCCAGCCCGCCGTTGACCGAGTCGCAGTTGGTGTTCTGGTATCCCTTCGAGATGCGCACGAACGCCGCGTGCTGATTGTTGAAGTTATGGTCGATCTTCGTCACGAAATCGAACTGCTCTTCTTCCTCTGGTGCAACGAAGGTGAACCCCGCGGTGTTGAGGCCGTCGCCCGTCGTGAAGTTGTTGGGCGGCGGCGTCAGGCCGATGATGCGCTGGATCTCGGGATCGTAGCCGAGCCCCTGCGGGTCGTTGGCGCCGATGTTGTAGGTGCCGATGTTCACACCCGGCAACACGTTCCCGTTCTCGTCCACGGACGCGCCGCTGACGCCGGCCGGCCGGTTGCGGCCGCCGATCACGTAGCGAAAGATCCCCCGCCGCGCGAGGTCAGTGTAGACCATCCGCGTCTGCGTCAGCGTCTGCTCGGCGCGCAGCCACTGGCTGTTGACGAAGAAGAAGGTCTTGTTCCGCAGAATCGGGCCGCCGATGCTGAAGCCCGGCATCTTCTGCGTGAAGTTGCGCTTTGGCTGCTGGTCGATGTTGTTCTCCCACTCGTTGGCGTTGTACTTCGGCCGGCGGTCGAAGTAGAACCCCGTTCCGGAGAACTTGTTGTTCCCTGACCGGGTGATCATCGCGACCTGTCCACCGCTGTTCCGCCCGTACTCGGCCGTCTGATTGCCCGTCAACACCTTGAACTCGGCCAGCGCATCGGGATTGGTGCGCAGCGGCGAGAAGTTGGAGCCGCCTGCGCTCGATTCGTTCGTGTCGATGCCGTCGAGCGTGAAATTCCAGGACCGGTCCCGCGCGCCGTTGACGTGCACGCCACCGCCCGTGTTGGCGCCAGACACGACCCCTGGCTGTGTCAGCACGAGGTCGAGCGGATTCCGGCCGCGTCCGCCGAGGATCGGCAGGCTCTCGATGGTCCGCTGGTCGAACGTGGTGCCCAGATTGCCCGTGGTGCTCGACTGTACGACCTGGCTGGTCGCACGGACCTCGACCGCCTCCTCGAGCCCGCCGATGGCCAGCGACACGTTGATGGTGGTCGGTTCGCCAATGGCCACCCGGTTGCCGGATGACACGAACTTCTTGAAGCCCTGCAGCTGAACCGTGATTGTGTACGTGCCCACCTGCACGGCTTCGAACAGGTAACCGCCCGAAGCGTTGGTGACGGCTTCGAAACTGACACCCGTCAGATCGTTGCTGAGAGTCACGGAGGCGCCGGGAATGACGGCCCCGCTCGAATCGGTAACGGTCCCGGTCACGCGCGAGGTCGTGCCTTGGCCGTACGCGGCGGCGGCCGACGTGGCCAACATGCAGACCGCGAGCATGCCACGGAGCCAGCGGTTGAAGTGCATAGGATCCTCCTTTACAAGCCAATGTGACGCCGGTCCCCCCGCCGTCTGCAGGCCCAGACCGACCGAGTTCCCTCGGTCAAGGCCGTCCGCGCGGCGTCATCAAACGATGCCACGCGGCGAGGCGAACCGCTCGCCGGTCTGAGCGGAGCCTCGCTAGAGATGCACCGCTGCCTCGCCTTGCCAATCGAAGGCGTCGTCGATGAAGCGGCGATTGTGCTCGTACCCCCAGTGCACGTCGCGAAAGTAGGCACCGAGAGACTCGGCGTCGCCCTCGGCAGCCAGCCGGATGATCGTGCAGTGCTCCGACACGGACTTGCGGAGCCACTCGGAAAGCGTAGCGCGCTCCACGGGGAACGTGTAGAGCAGCCCGCGAACGAGGTCGCAGGTGCCTCGGAGAGTGCGATTGTCGAGCTTGTGGATGAACACGTCATGGAACCGGCGGTTCCACTCTCCGAACGCCTGCAGGTCGGCGTTGTCGGCCGCCGTCTCCATCTGTTGATTGAAGTGTTCGAGCGCGTGCAGATCCTCGGCTGTCAGGCGCGACGCGACGTTCCTCGCAATCGTGCCTTCGAGGATGCCCAGCGTTTCGTAGATCTCCCGCACATCCCGCACCGTGAGGATACGGACGTTGTAGCTGCGCCGGCTGTTGCAGACCACGACTCCCTCCGTTTCGAGCTTCAGGAGGGCCTCACGGATCGGAGTGCGGCTGATGCCCAGGCGGACGGCAAGCGTTTTTTCGAGGATTCGCTCGCCGGGCCGGAACGCACCCGAGGCGATGTTTCGGCGGAGCATCGTATATACCCTGTCGGCGATAGACTCGGGCCGAACCCCCGCAGAAACGGGCTCCACTCGGCCTGATATATCAGCACAGTGGCGACCGGGTCAAGCTTAAATCCCAGCGGCTGGGCTTGGCCACCGCCTGGGTAGGGGCGAACGCCCTGCGGTCTCGAAAAGCACCTGGCCCGACCCAGGGTGGAAGGAGTCAGCAGGCCGCGCGGGAGCCCGCGGATCAGCCGAGCGTCGGCATGTGGAATGCGCCACCGGCGCTTTCCCGCGGCCAGCGCGTCGTGACCACCTTCGTGCGCGTGTAGAACTTGACCCCCTCCGGCCCGTAGATGTGCAGGTCGCCGAACAGCGACTGCTTCCAGCCGCCGAACGGGAAGTACGACACGGGGACCGGGATGGGAACGTTGATGCCGACCATCCCGACCTGGATCTCGTTCTCGAACCGCCGCGCGGCGGCACCCGACTCGGTGAAGACCGCGGTGCCGTTGCCGTACGGGTTGCGGTTGACGAGGGCTATCGCCTCGTCCAGGCTGTCGGCGCGCAGCACGATCAGCACCGGCCCGAAGATCTCGTGCTGGTAGATCGACATCTCCGGCGTCACGCGATCGAAAAGCGTCGGGCCCAGGAAGAAGCCGCGTTCGTGGCCGGGGATGCTGAGGGTGCGGCCGTCGACGACCAGCTCGGCCCCCTCCGCGGCCCCGGCGTCGATGTAGCCCTTCACGCGCGCGCGATGGGTGCCCGTCACGAGCGGCCCCATGTCCATGTTCTCCGCAAAGCTCGGCCCCACCTTGAGCCTCCTGGCCCGCCCGGCGAGCGCCTCGACGAGCGGATCGCCAATCCCGCCGACGGCGACCACCGCGGATATCGCCATGCAACGTTCGCCGGCCGATCCGTAGGCAGCGCCGGCCAGGGCGTCCGCCGTCACATCGAGGTCGGCGTCCGGCAGCACGACCGCGTGGTTCTTCGCACCGCCGAGCGCCTGTACACGCTTGCCGTGCTGCGCGGCCGCCTCGTACACGTGGCGCGCGATCGCCGTGGATCCCACGAAGGAGACCGCCTGGATGCCCGGGTGCGCGAGGATCGCGTCGACGGCCTCTGCGTCGCCGTGCACAACGTTCAGCACGCCGTCGGGAAGCCCGGCTTCCTTCAGCAGCCCGGCCATGCGGATGCTCGGGGACGGGTCTTTCTCTGACGGCTTCAGCACGAACGTGTTGCCGCAGGCCAGCGCCACGGGGAACATCCACAGCGGCACCATCGCGGGGAAATTGAACGGCGTGATGCCGGCGCAGACCCCGATCGGCTCGAGACGCGAGTAGGTGTCGACGTCGCGGCCGACCGTCGGCGCGAATTCCCCCTTGAGCAGGTGCGGCGCGCCGCAGACGAACTCGACCACCTCGATGCCCCGCTGCACGGATCCCATCGCGTCGAGAAACACCTTGCCGTGTTCCTCGCTTATGAGCGCGGCCAGCTCGCGCTGACTGGCGACCAGCAGTTCGAGGAAGCGCTGGAAGATCCTCGCGCGCCGCATCGGAGGAGTCGCGCTCCATCCGGGGTAGGCCGCGGCCGCGGCGGCGACCGCGCGGTCGACGTCCTGCGCATCGCCGTACGGCACAGTGCGGATCACGTCGCCCGTCGAGGGATTGGTGACCTCGCCGCGCCGTGTGCCGTGCGCGTCGGCCGGCGCTCCGTTGATCCACAACGGCACGGTGCCGACAGGTGTCGAGACGGTTCCAGATGCCATGGTGCCTCCAGGTCGGTTCTCACCGGGGGACTTCGTCCCCCGGACCCCTTACACGATCGCTCCCGCCTTCGCCAAGGCTACGGCGGGCAAGCGCGGGATCTCATTCACGCCCGCTCCGCCTTGGGCGCCGTAGCGCGGAGCGCAAAGGCGGCTCGCGTGGCTCGCGTCGCTGCGCTCGCCGCCGCGCGACTTGTTCACACGCCCTCATAACTCAAGACTCGAGAGTTCTCTGACGCCGTGCTGTCAGCAGATACAGGCCGAAACTCAGGCCGAACGTCACGAACCATGCGTACGTGTACAGTGAGTCGAGCAGCGTCGGGTTTGCCACCTGGCCGCCCGGCGTGGCCGCCGCACGCAGAAACCCCGGCACGACGGGCAGGATCGCCAGCAGGAGCACGGCGACGGCCCTGTAGTTCACGCCGCCGGTATACGTGTACTGCCCGTCGAGCTTGAACAGGTCCGCCGTGGAAAGGCGCTGCCGCCGCAGGACCCAGTAGTCCGCGATCAGGATCCCTCCAATCGCGCCCATCAGGCTCGAATACCCGATGAGCCAGGTGAAGATGTAGGCCGCGGCGTCGGCGTAGAGCTTCCACGGCAGCATCGCGACCCCAATCACGGCCGTGATGAGCCCGCCGGCCACGTAGCTGATGCGGCGCGGCGCAAGATTCGAGAAGTCGTTGGCTGGCGAGACGACGTTGGCCGCCATGTTGGTCGTGATCTGGGCCACGACGATGATCAGCGCCCCGAAGATGATGACGGCCGGGCTGCCGATCCTGGAGATGAGCTCGACCGGATCCCAGATCGCCTCGCCGAAGATGACGATCGTCGCGCTGGTCACCGCCACGCCGATGAACGCGAACGCCGTCATCGTGGCTGGCAGCCCCAGCGCCTGGCCGAGCGCCTGGGAGCGCTGGCTGCGCGCGTAGCGCGTGAAGTCCGGGATGTTCAGGCTGAGCGTTGCCCAATAGCCGACGTTGGCCGTGACTGCTGCGGGAAAGAGCTGCCAGAAAGGCACCTGGGCCGTCTGCAGCCTCACGGATTCGGCAAGGACGTGCCCGAGCCCTCCCCCGCGGTTGGCCGCCCAGACGAGCAGCAGTACCCCCCCGCCGAGCAGGAGCGGCGCAGCCCAGCTCTCCAGCCGCTTGATTCCCTCCAGACCGCGGACGATGATCGCCACCTGGACGAGCCAGAAGATCGCGAAGGCGATCCACACGCCGCCGGCCATCCCGCCCCACGCCGGCCAGGCCGCCGTGAGCAGCGCGTTGAGCGCGAGCCCGCCAATCCACGTCTGAATGCCGAACCAGCCGCAGGCCACCATCGCGCGGAGCATCGCCGGCAGGTTCGCGCCCCTCACGCCGAAGCTGGCCCGGCACAGCACCGGGAAAGACACGCCGTACTTCGTCCCGGCGTGTGCGTTGAGGATCATCGGCAGGAGGACGATCGTGTTCCCCAGCAGGATCGTGAGCATGGCCTGCCACCAGGTCATGCCCTGCTGGATCAGCCCCGACGCGAGCGTGTAGGTGGTGATGACCACGCTCATGCCGATCCAGAGCGCGGCGATGTGGTACGTGGACCAGGTGCGCCGGGAGGGCGGTGTGGGCGCGAGGTCGGGATTCCACAGCGGGCTCGACGACAGATCTTCCGCGACCTCGACGACCTCGCCCGCGGACGTGTTCAGCACCGGCCTCACCGTTCCGGACCGCCCGCCGCGACGTCGGCGGACGCGTAGCCTTCCTGGTAGCCGCCGTAGTACGCCTTTGTGTCCGGCCGGCGGATCTTCGAATGCGCGACGACCCGGTCGCGCCGCAGCCCGCGGAAGTCCTCCAGCGTCGACCAGCCGTGCCGTTCCATCGACGCCCGCATGCCGGAGATCAGCTCCTTGATGACGTTCGGACCAATGGCGTGATCCAGCATGGCCGCCGTGCAGACCTGCACGGTCCCGCAGCCCAGGAGGAAATAGTTCAGAGCGTGCGCGAACTCGCCGATGCCGCCAATCCCCGAGAACGCCTTGTCGGGAAATGCCTGGGTGAGCTGCGACATCTTCGCCAGCGAGAGCGGCAGGATGGCCGGGCCGCCCAGACCGCCGCTCGAGACGAAGCCGTCCACGTTCATCTCGAAATCGAGCGTGTCCGGATCGATGAGCGGCAGCGACGGGAACGTGTTGGACGACGAGATCGCGTCCGCGCCGCCCAGAAACGCCGCGCGCGCCTCCTCGACGATGTCGGTCGTCGACGGCGTGAGCTTGGCCCACACCGGCACCCGGGCAACCTCCTTGACCACCTGCGCGACGATGGAAATGAGCTCCTGGTCCTTGCCGATGTTCGAGCCCATGTCCTTGCGGTCCATGTGGGGGCACGAAAGGTTCAGCTCGAGCGCGTCGACCCCTTCGTCCTGGCAGGCCTTTGCGAGCGTCTGCCAGTGCGACAGCTCCTCGTCGGTCTCCGACCCCGCCATGATGGAGGCCACCAGAATCCGCGCCGGATGCGCCCGCTTGATCCGTCCGAGGCGCGGCACCCACCAGTCGATGGTCTTGTCGGAGATCAGCTCCCAGTTCCAGGAGGAGTGCAGCGCCGTCCCCGGCTTCTTCTGCATCGACAGGTGCGGCGAGTCCGGCGTCGCGCGCAGGAACTTCGTCTTGGGGCCGGCCACGTTCACGACCGGGTGCAGCCCGATGGTCTTCGTCACGACGCCGCCCCACCCGGCGTCGAAGGCCCGCATGATGTTGGTGTCCGACTCCGTCGGCGGTGCCGAGGCCAGCAGGAAGGGGTTCTCGAACCGCAGGCCGGTGAAGGAAACGGCCAGCTCAATGCTCATGGCGAATGTCCTCAAAGGGCCACTATAGCTCACTATAATGACCCTGTCTCGGAGCAGCCCTCATGACCCTTCTCATCAAGCACGGCACGGTCGTCACCGCCACTGACCAGTACAAAGGGGACGTCTTCATCGACGGCGAGAAGATCACCACGATCGGGACGTCTCTGACGATGCCTGCGGACCGCGTCATCGACGCCACGGGCAGGTATCTGATTCCAGGCGGCATCGACGTCCACACGCACCTCGACATGCCGTTCGGCGGGACGACGTCGGCCGACGACTTCGAGTCGGGGACGATTGCCGCGGCTCACGGCGGCACGACGACCATCGTCGACTTCGCGATTCAGTACCGGGGTCAGACCCTGCACCACGCTTGGGAAACGTGGGCGAGGAAGGCCGAGGGGAGGGCCGCGATCGACTACGGGTTCCACATGATCATCACCGAGCTGTCCGATCAGGTGGAACAGGAAATGGACGAGCTCGTACGCGGGGGGGTGACGTCGTTCAAGCTCTTCATGGCCGACCCCGGGGTCTTCATGCTCGACGACGCGAGCATCTTCCGGGCGCTGCTGCGGACGGGGAAGAACGGCGGGACTATCTGCATGCACGCCGAGAACGGCGGCGTGATCGACGTGCTGGTGAAGAATGCGCTCGCCGAGGGAAAAACGGCGCCGAAATACCACGCGCTGACGCGGCCTGCGCGGGCCGAGGCCGAGGCCACGCATCGCGCGATAGCCATGGCGGAGATCGCCGACGTCCCGATCTACATCGTGCACCTCTCGGCCGCCGAGGCGCTCGAAATGGTGACCGAGGCGCGGGACCGCGGGCTGCCCGCGTTTGCCGAAACGTGCCCCCAGTACCTGTTCCTCTCGTACGACAACTACGAGGAGCCGGGCTTCGAAGGCGCCAAGTACGTGATGAGCCCGCCGCTCAGGCCGAAGGAGACCCAGGACCGGCTGTGGCGGGGACTGGCGTTCAACGATCTGCAGGCGATCTCCACCGACCACTGCCCCTTCTGCATGAAGGAGCAGAAAACGCTCGGCGAGGGCGACTTCTCCAAGATCCCCAACGGCGCGCCGGGAATCGAAACGCGGATGAGCCTGGTCTACGACGGCGGGGTCAGACCCGGCCGCATCTCGCTGAACCGCTTCGTCGAGCTGACGTCCACCTCGCCCGCGAAGATCTTCGGCCTCTTCCCGCGCAAGGGCACGATCGCGCCCGGCTCCGACGCGGACATCGTCGTCTTCGATCCGGAGAAGAAGTCGAGGCTTTCGGCCAGGACGCTGCACATGAAGGTCGACTACAACCCGTACGAGGGCCGCGAGGTGACGGGTGCCGCCGAGACGGTGATCTCGCGCGGGCGAGTCGTGGTGGAAGGGGGCGTCTTCACCGGCCGTGCTGGCGCTGGCGCGTTTCTGCGCCGGAGCACGCGCTGACCCGGTTTCCGCCTGAAGGCGGCGGGTCGTCGATACCAGCGGCGGGGTGCTGCCAGGCGTTACCGTCGAAGCCAGAGCCGATGAGTTGCCTTCGGTACGCGTCACGACGAGCGGGCCCGAAGGAGAATACCGGCTCCCGGCGCTGCCGCCGGGTAACTACACCCTCACGTTCGGGCTGTCCGGGATGCAGACCGTGACCCGGCTGGCTCTGGTCCAGCTCGGGCCTCCAGTTCACGCAGGACCTGACCCGCGGACCGAGCGCCGGCGGCAACGGCCAGGATAACGTCTACCAGTTCGACGGCGTGAACGTCACACTCCCGCTGTTCGGCTCGCTCTCGGCCCGAGCCCGCGTCCCACGACATCGCCCAGGTGACCTCGATCAGAGGCGGCGCGAGAGCGGTCGATTTCGACCGGTCGGGCGGCTTCACGATCGACTCAGTGAGCAAGTCCGGCACGAACCGCTTTTCGGGGCTGGCGAGCTTCCAGTTCCAGCACGACAACGTGGCGTCCAACCTAGAGAGCGGCTCGCTCTCGCGATACGAACAGGATCGAACCTGGGTGAACCTGAACGTGGGCGGCCCCATTCTGCCGGACAGGCGCCTGCTGTTCGTGGCCCTGCTGGCCTGCCTCGTTCCGGCACGGCGGGCGGGCAATCTGCGCTCCGTGGAGGCCTTGCGGGAGGATCGAGGCAGAGTCCTGGTCGGTCGTCAGTCTTGACGGCTGGCGCACGGACGCGCGTCGAGCCTCTGCGCAATCCAGTCCGCGATGTCGGTCACGGACTCCGGATTCATGGTCAGAATCCGGGTCGCATGGCCGGTCCCGGGATACACTTTCGACTCCGCCGTTCGGGCGTGTTGCGACAGCCCTTCGTGGATCTCGTCGATTGCTGCCTTCGTCGACGGCTGGCCTTCCTCCCCGGTGCGTACGAACAGCCAGGCGGCGCCGGAACCGTCGATCATCGCAATCGACTCGTCGGAGAAATCGCCCGGCGACATCATCACATAGGCTTGCGCACGCGCGCCTTCACGGAACGCAATGGCCGCAGCCTCACCCGAATAGCTGGCGCCAAGGACCGCGAGTCGGCCGGCATCGACATTGTCGTTCTCGCCAAGCCACCGCAGCGCCCCAATGATGTCTCTGTACGCGTCGGCGTTGATATGGAGGTGTTCCGGGTATGGCGGCTCGAATCGGCCGAGATTGATGCTTTCGCCGTGCCCGCGGAGATCGAGCGCCAGCGACGCGACGCCGCGCCCGAGCAGCGCTTCAGCAAGCGCCTGATGTTCTGCGCGTGAACCCGCGGCGTTGTGCAGAAGCAACGCCGCGGGATGACGGCATGAACCGGCAGGCGCGCGCCACGCGCCGTGAAGCTCCCAGTCGTCGATGTTCAATACGACGGTCCGGTCAACCGATGCGGTGTCGTCGGTTCCAGTCGTCGCGATCGGCGCCTCCTGCGCAAGGCAGCCGGCGACGATCGTCAGAGACGCCGACACCAGCACCGCTGGCAGGACTGACGGTTTCGACACAGGGCTGTCGCCTCCGTTCTCCCTGCTGGATAACATGATTCGGACCGCAGGACGGCGTTCGGCCCTCTCATCTGCCATTACCGGAGTTCAGGTCCCAGACCTTGAGCCCGCCCTTCACATCACACGTCGTGATCCACTGCCCGTCGGAGCCCCAGACCGCGTTGACCAGCTCCGTGACATGTCCCTGGAGCACGCAACCGCAGCTCCCGCTTTCGAGCTCCCAGACCCTGGCGGTGCGGTCGTACGCTGCCGACACGGCAAAGCGCTCGTCAGGTGCTCAGCTGCCGCTCGTCGAGACCTGCGTCACGATGATCGGCAGGTTTCGCCGCCGGAGCTGCTCGTTGAACGCATCCACGTCGCGGCTCAGGATGGTCCCGAGCTCCTTCGTCAGGTTACGGAGGCGTCCGGTCAGCTCCTTCTGCACCTCGAGCTGCTGGCTCGTCGGACCGAAATCACCGCTCATGAGACCGTTCGCCAGATAGACGAGCTTACCCTGGAGCTTCGCGCCCCACCGGACGCCGTCCTGGCCCCGCCCGGTCATTCGCAGCTCGACGAGGTTGGATTCGACTTCGATCAGCTTCCGATCGAGATCGTCGCCAGCCGTCCTGATCGATGTATCCGACACGATCCGTGCGAGGTTGTGGATCTGGCTGCGCACCAGCTCGATCTGGTTGATGGTGTCGGCGGCGAGATTGATCTCACGCGACAGCTCGGTCAGCACCTTCATCTGCTGCCGGATCTCGGCCTCGCTCCCTCCCGAGTTCGGGTCCTTGCGGACTTCGAGTTTCTGCGTGAGCTGGCGGCCGCCGGCGGTCAGTTCCACCGTGTAGGTTCCAGGCGGCGCGAGAATGGCGAGGCGTCCCGTCCCCGGCGCCGGCCGCGTCCCGTCCTGCCCGACCGTGATGTCCGGCGCGAACAACGGGCCGGTGCGCAGGCGGACTTCCCGCGTCGGCTCGTAGCGGAGATCCCAGTTGACGCGGTTCACTCCCACACTCTTGGAGCCGTTCAGGCGACGGACGATCTGCCCTTCCTGATCGCGGAGCACGAGTGACACGCTCCCCGACGGTGCTGATGCGAGGTAGTAGCTGATGGATGCGCCGTCGGGCGGATTCTGCCCAACCGTCGGGTCGTTGGCGTGCGAAGCGGGTGACGTGATGCCGCGGAAGCGGTACGCAGGGCGCGGCGGGAACAGGTGCGCGCCCGCCGTCAGCACCTGCGGTGTGAGTTGCTGGAGCGGTGTGAGGTCGTCCAGGATCCAGATGCCCCGGCCGTAGGTCGCGACGACCAGATCGTTGAAGTGCTCCTGGACGCTGATCCAGTACACCGGCGCGGCCGGCAGGTTCGTCTGCAGCGGCTGCCAGTTCCCGCCATCGTCGAAGGAGACGTAGATCGCGTTCTCGGTGCCCAGATACAGCAGGCCACGCCGCACCGGGTCCTCGCGGATACAGTGCGCGTAGCTCAACATCGAGCGCGGAAGTCCGGCCGTGATGGCCCTCCACGTCTTGCCGTAGTCGGTGGTCCTGTAGACGAAGGGATCGCGGTTGTCGACCTGGTGGAGATCGACCGTAAGGTAGGCCGTACCGGCGTCGTAGCGCGACGGTTCGATGTTGCCGACCGTGCCCCACGGCGGCAGGGCCGGAATGTTCTTCGTCAGGTTCGTCCAGGTCTTTCCGTTGTCGCGCGTGATCTGCACCTGGCCGTCGTTGGTGCCGGCCCAGATCACGCCTTTCTCGAGGGGTGACTCCGCGATCGCCATCACGGTGAACGCGTACTCGACGCCGATGTTGTCGGGCGTCAGGCCGCCTGAGCTCTGCTGCCGGCTCTTGTCATTGGTCGACAGGTCGGGGCTGATCACCTCCCAGCTCTGGCCGCGATTGGTCGTCCGGTGGACGTGCTGGCTGCCGACGTAGACGGTGTTCCGGTCGTGCGGCGAAATCGTCAGCGGCATCGTCCAATTGAACCGGTACTTCAGGTCGGCCGGCGGGCCATTCGACTGATCGGGCCACACCTCGACGTTGCGCGCCTGACGTCGGTTCTCCTCGTAGATCGCGACGATGCCGCCGACGCTACCCGAGCCGGAGGCGCTCGACCAGATGAGGTTCGGATCGACGGGGTCCGGCGTCGCCCAGCCGCTCTCACCGCCCGCGATCGTGTGCCACATGGCGCGAGGGATCGAGCCGCCCGTCCGGCTGTTGCTCGGCCCCCGGTACGACGGGCCGTCCTGCTTGTTGCCGTACACGTAGTACGGAACCTGGTTGTCGACGGTCACGTGATAGATCTGCGCGTTGGGCAGCCGGTAGCGGACCCAGGAACGCCCGCGGTTCATCGAAATCGAGGGACCGCCGTCGTTGCCGACGATCATCCGCTTCGGGTTCGTCGGGTCGATCCACATGTCGTGGTTGTCCCCGCCCGGCGTGGACAGCCCGGACTGCGCGACGAGCGTCTCGCCGCCGTCGTGCGAGACGCTGTACGCCGCGGTGAGGAAGTACGCCTCGTGCTCGTCGTCGGGGGCGATGAAGAGGTGCGAGTAGTAATGGGCGCGGCCCATCGCGTTGCGGTCGTAGCTGACGACGCGCCAGGTTTCGCCGCCGTCGGTCGAGCGCCAGACCTGCCCGCGGTCGGTGTCCTTGCCCTTCCACGGGACGCCGTCGCCCGTCTCGATCAGCGCGTAGACGCGGTCCGGATTCGACGGGGCGATCGCCACGACCGTCTTCCCGACCTCGCGCGTCGGCAGTCCGCGGCCGGTGAGGCGCGTCCACGTCGTCCCGCCGTCGTGGGTCGCGAACAGCCCGCTGCCCGGCCCGCCGCTCTCGCGGCCCCACGTCTTGATGTCGATCTGCCACATCCCCGCGAAGAGCTTCCGCGGGTTGGCGGGGTCCATCGCCAGTGACGAGCATCCCGTGTTCTCGTCGACGAACAGCACCTTCTCCCAGGTCTTCCCGCCGTCGGTCGTCCTGAACACGCCGCGGTCCGGCTGGGGTCCATATGCGTGCCCGAGCGCGCATGCCAGCACGACGTCGGGGTTCGAGGGATGGACGACGACCTTTCCGATGCGGCCGGTACGCTCGAGGCCCATCCGCGTCCACGTCCTGCCGGCATCGATCGACTTGAAGATTCCCTCGCCCACCGAGATGTGGCTGCGGATGCACGACTCGCCGGTGCCGGCCCAGACCGTGCTCGGATCGGACGGCGCAACGGCGATATCGCCGATCGAGTGAACGGGCTGGCCGTCGAAGATCGGATCCCAGCTCGCGCCGCCGTCGATCGTCTTGAAGATGCCGCCGGATGCGGAGCCGGCATAGTAGACGAGCGGATCGCCCGGGATTCCGGCAACCGCGCTGATTCGGTTGCCTTCGGGGCCGACGTGCCGCCACTGAAGCTGGCGGTAGAGGTCCGGGCCGGGGCGCGGCGCCTGGCCGGCAATGACGGTCGCGGTCAGAACTACGAGCGGGAGCAGGAGGTACGTGGGCGTGCGGCGCGGCATGGAAACCTCCTCTGGAACCGGTGTGGGCAGCGTGACGCTACCGGCAGCCGTGTGCGTCTGTCAATGGGCAATGGACAATGGGCGAGGATGGTGGGCCAGGGACCAGGCAAAGCTCGTGGAACGCCCATTGCCCATTGCATTCAGCGTCGGAACAGGACGCAGCGCGCCCTTTCTGACGATGGGCCGTGCGGTCGCGCTCACGTAGCCGAGACTCGCCAGGCTGCGGCGTTCCTCCACGTTGAGGTTCCGGGTTCCGGGCGGCGCATCGGGAGAGGGCACCGGATAGTCCTCGAGCGCCTTGCGCATCACTGGCGTCAGTTGCTCCCCCGGCGCCAGATTACGGCGCTCCCCCGGATCCACCGCAAAGTCGTACAGCTCGAGGACGCCGGCGAAT
>DATIEW010000178.1:0-2840 GCA_035455585.1 Vicinamibacterales bacterium
CGGAACGTACCGTCAGCTTCAGTCGTGAACACGCCGAGACCGCTGACGTCGAGCGTCCCGCCAGGCACCTGCGCTTCGGACAACGCCTGGACGAGGATACCGGCCGTGCCGGTTCCCGGCGGCGCGGGCCGCCGCATCACGAAGTCCACGACGAGATCGGCGCCGAGTGTTACAACGCGCGACTGCACGTCGAAGCCCTCGGCCGCCGCGCGGATCGAGAACTGGCCGGCTCGGACGGAGGCGAACAGATAACGGCCGTCCTGGCCGGTCGTGGCAGAGCGGCCCTGGTCGGCGCCGTCGAGGATCTCGACGCGCGCGCCCACCAGCGGCTCGTTGTTCATCTCGTTGCGAATGGTTCCCGAGAGCGACCACGTTGCGGCGGGCGGTGCGGGAGGCGTCGGAGCCGAGGGCGAGCCCCCACCGCAGGCTGCCATCGCAATCAGCGCGCACAGCGTGAACACGGCTCCGGGGTCGGCGACCGAGCGGCGGCGCCCGCTTGGACGATCGACATCGACAGGGTTCATGACCGCGACGGTCGGCATGCGGCGGCACCGGGGTCTGGGTCCGGGGCCCGGGGGTCCGGACCCGGTTCGGATGCGAATAACGGTAATTGTCGTTCTTTCCCCACGGGGCATCAATGCGGGAGGCGCTGACGCGCGAGAGCGCCTTCGAGCCAGACTTCCGTCGCCGCCCGTCGGACCTTTCTTGGTCGATGACCTCGCCGTCCCGACGTTGGATGCTAGAGCTCGGCCGGCAACAACCTTGCTGGGGTTGGTCCCGATCTGAAAGCTGTTCGTCACGTCGAATCCTCGTCCCGGTCCGAGCCGGCGGGACTTATCTCGGATGGGAGGATCCAGCGAAGGCGTGAAGAAAGAGCGCCAGCGACCGTGACGAGGTCCCGCCGAGACCCGGCAAGACGCGGGAAAACCTGGGGAGGCAATGAATATGCGTCGAGTGGAATTCCTGGTTCTGATCGCGGCAGGTTCGCTCCTGCTGGGCGCCGATATCGTCAAGGGCCAGCCCCCCGCCACGCCTCCCGGCCTGGCGAACAGGCCTCAGGTGCTACCGGCGGATCGACACGACCGCTCGCCGGCGCTGCGCGACCTGTCGCCGATCCCGCCGTCGGCCGAAGGACGGCAGCCGCTTCCGCCGCGGTCAGTCCGGCGAGGCCCCGGTCGCGAGGTTCCGTCATTGACCGACCCGGCGCTCCAGACCTCGGCGCCGACCTCGGCCGCCCCGACCGCGGTCCTCAGCTTCGACGGGGTGAACAACATCAACGGCGTCCTCCCTCCCGACACCAACGGCGACGTCGGACCCAACCACTACGTGCAGTGGGTCAACCTCTCGTTCGCGATCTACAGCCGCGCCGGCACACTCTTGTACGGTCCTGCCGATGGACGGTCGCTGTGGCAGGGCTTCGGGGGACCCTGCGAGTCGCGCAACGACGGCGATCCGATCGTGCTCTACGACGAGCACGCCGATCGCTGGCTGATGTCGCAGTTCGCGCTGCCGAACTTCCCCAAGGGTCCGTTCTATCAGTGCATTGCGGTTTCGCAGACTGGCGACCCCACCGGCGCGTACAACCGTTATCAGTTCAGTTTCAGCAAGCTGAACGACTATCCGAAGTTTGGTGTGTGGCCGGACGGCTACTACATGTCGATCAACCAGTTCACGTGCAGCGGACGCATATTCGTCAACTGTTCGTGGGCGGGACAGGGCGTCGCGGCGTTCCCCCGGACCGAGATGCTCGGCGGCGCCGCTGCCAGCATGGTCTACTTCGACATGGAGAGTGTGGACGGCACGCTCGGCGGCATGCTGCCTTCCGATCTCGACGGCGCTCCGCCCGCCGCAGGCACCCCGAACTACTTTGCGCAGTTCGACGATGACGCCTGGGGGTACTCGCCGGATCAGCTGCAGATCTGGGAATTCGACGTGAACTGGGCGAGCCCGTCCACTTCCACGTTCACAAAACGGGCCGAGCTCCCGACGGCGCCGTTCGACTCGAACATGTGCGGGTACTCACGCAACTGCGTTCCGCAGGCGGGCACGTCCGTGAGGCTCGATGCGATTGCGGACCGGGTGATGTTCCGGCTCCAGTATCGGAACTTCGGCGCCTACCAGACGCTCGTCACGAATCACACCGTCGACGTCAACGGTCAGGATCACGCCGGGGTGCGCTGGTACGAGATCCGAATCAGCAGCGGCACGCCCTCAATCCATCAGCAGGGCACCTATGCGCCGGACGCGAATCATCGGTGGATGGCGAGCGCCGCCATGGACTCGGCCGGCAACATCGCGATCGGCTACAACGTGTCGAGCGCGCAGATGTTCCCGCGCATCAGCGTCACGGGCCGCAAGGCGTCCGATCCGCCCGGCCAGATGACGGTCGGCGAAGGCGACATCATGCTCGGCACCGGATCGCAGACGCACAGCGCCAGCCGGTGGGGCGACTACAGCCTGCTGGCCGTCGATCCGGCCGACGGCTGCACCTTCTGGTTCACGACCGAATACCTCGCAAACACGAGCAGCGCCGGCTGGCGCACGCGTGTGGGCGCGTTCGAGATCGAGGGATGCTCGTCGGGCGGCGGCGGCCCGGATCCTGTCGAGGCGCCGACGAACCTGACGGTGACCTCGGTCACGGCGAGCCAGGTCGGCCTGAGCTGGACCGACAATTCCGGCGACGAGACGAGCTTCCACGTCGAACGGTGCACCGGCACGAGCTGTTCACAGTTCTCGGAGATCGCCCAGACCGGCGCCAACGTGACCACGTTCACCGACACGACGTCTCCCAACACCTACAGCTACCGCACGCGCGCATCCAGGGATGGAACGTTCTCCTC
>DATIEW010000179.1:0-3360 GCA_035455585.1 Vicinamibacterales bacterium
CCACGGTCGTGACGAGGACCGTGGCGCCGAGCGCGGTGATGACCCACTGCGGGAACAGCGGATACGCCGCGCGCCAGACCACGGCAATCACGAAGAGGAGCTGCACGAGCGTATTCAGCTTCGATGGAATCGTGGGTCGTCCTTCGAGCGGGCCGAAGAGCCACTTGTACACCGCCGCTCCCACGCCGATCACGACATCCCGCGCCACGGCGATGGCCGCTAGCCACGCAGGCACGAGGCCGATGACGGCGAGCGTGATGAAGACGCTGACCAGCAGCAGCTTGTCCGCAAGCGGGTCGAGCAGCTTGCCGACCTCGCTCGTCCAGCCAAAGGTCTTGGCCAGATAGCCGTCCAGAATGTCGGAGGCGGCCGCCAGTGCGAACAGGACGAGCGTATGCCCGTACCGCCCTTCCGCCAGCAGGATGACGATCGGCACGGTCAGCGCCATGCGGAGCACGCAGATCAGGTTGGGAACGGTCGCCAGCTTCATGGCGAGAGTGCGTAGATCAGGCGCCCTGCATCGACCGCGTGGAGGCGGCCGTCGCGCAGGATCGCCTGGTGCAGCGCCTCAGGATCCCCCCGCACATTGACCAGAAACGATACGGCGTCCGGTGTCACCTCGTCGACGGCAACGCCACGGACCGGAGCGAGCCGCGAAAGCGTCCGCAGTGCCGAGGCATAAGCCTCGAGCGTGCCGATTCCCGTAATAGTCACCAGCTGTTCGCTGCGCTGCGCGGCGCCGCGTGAAGCATACAGGCCGGCATAGCGCTCGGCAGCGAGCTCCGGGCCGGCCTCGAGTTCACCCTGTGCGCTCGCAGCGAGACCCGCCGTAGAAAAGCTCCAGTCGACCGAATTGGTCCCGGGGACCGGCTGTCGTGCACGTCCGATCAGGACGCCATCGGCGCCATAACGGCGGGCGGCGTCGATGAGCGCGGCATGATCGCCGGACCAGGCCTGCTGCATCGCGCGTACCAGGTCGTCGCCGGCGTCCGGCCAGACGAGTGGCAGGCCGCGGCGCTCGGCATTCGCGTCGATGCGCGTCTTCTCAGCACTCGTGTCGCTTGCAGACACCAGGGCGCGGCGACCGCTTCCTCGATCAATCGCGAGCCAGACGAGGGTCACCGGCCGTTCAGTGCCCCAGAAAGCGAGCCCCGACGCATCGACCGCATTCTCGATCGCCTTGCCGTCGAACGTCACCGTAAGCTGGTTGCCGGCGGCGCGCCGGTAGCTGACGACGTAGCGCGAAGCATTGGCAACCAGCGGCGCGAGGTTTTCAAGTTCCGGTGCGTCGGGCCGGCCTGTAACGCGCACCAGCACATCGGACATCGCCGAGCGAAATGCAGCCTCGTCTTCGCCCGTGTACGGGACGGTCACCGAGTACAGGTCGCCGAGCGACTCGGCGAGCGCTGGCATGGAAAACGCCAGGCAGACGAGCGCAGCAAACCAGGACTGGATGCGGTTGACGGGGGTCCGGATGGATCGCTCGCTCACGCTACAATAGTACACTGCCCGCCAGCCGGGCCTGCCCAAGCCCGACCTCGCGCGATGACTGAACGCCCCTCGCTGACCTATCGGGATGCCGGTGTCGATATCGACGCCGGCGAAGAACTCGTCGATCGCATCAAGCCGCGCGTCGCCAGAACGCACCGGCCGGAGGTCCTTGCCGGCGTCGGCGGTTTCGGGGCCATGATCGAATTGCCCGAGGGACGCTGGCGTCGACCCGTCCTGGTGGCCGGCACGGACGGCGTCGGCACGAAGCTCAGGTTGGCGATCGATACGGGATTGCACGACGGCGTCGGCCAGGACCTGGTCGCGATGTGCGCGAACGACGTCGTCGTTCAGGGCGCGGAACCGCTCTTCTTTCTCGACTACTACGCGACCGGGCGCCTCTCGGTCGAAGTCGCGGAGCGCGTCATCGCGGGCATCGCCGAGGGCTGCCTGCAGGCGGGTTGTGCGCTCGTCGGCGGTGAAACGGCCGAGATGCCAGGCATGTATGCGGAAGGCGATTACGACCTGGCCGGCTTCTGCGTAGGTGTCGTCGAACGCGAGCGGATCATCGATGGCAGCCGGACGCGCGCCGGCGACGTCGTGCTCGGCCTCGCCTCTTCCGGGCCACACTCAAACGGCTTCTCGCTGATCCGCCGGCTCATCGCGGAGACGAAGTCGAACGGCAAGACGCTCGTCGACGGCGCACGCCTGTTCGACCTCCTGATGGCGCCGACGCGGATCTACGTGAAATCCCTGCTGCGACTCGCGGCCGCCATCGACGTACATGCCTTGGCGCACATCACGGGCGGCGGGCTCTCCGACAACATTCCGCGCGTGCTGCCCGAGGGTCTCGGCGTACGGATCGATTCAGGCGCCTGGCAACGTGATCCGGTCTGGGACTGGATCCAGAAAAGCGGCCGCATCACCGACGTCGAGATGCATCGCACCTTCAATTGCGGCATCGGCATGGTCGCCGTCCTGCCGCGGTCCGAGTCCGATGCGGCGATGGAATTCCTGCGCGTCGCCGGCGAGCGGGCAACCATCATCGGTGAGGTCGTGGCCGGTGCGGGCGTGAAGATCGGCTGATGCCGGATCCGCTGCCTTTCGCCGTGCTGATCTCGGGGCGCGGCAGCAACTTGCTGGCGCTCGAGCGGGCGACGCGGGACGGGCGCATCGACGGAAAGATCGTGGCCGTGATCAGCGATCGGGCGGACGCCGCGGGCCTCGACGAGTCGCGCCGTCGCGGACTCGAAGCCGAGGCCGTGGTCCCCGATCCGGGCAATGATCGCGCCACCTACGGGGCGCAGCTTTCACGCCGCATCGAACAGAGCGGCGCCCGGCTCGTCGCACTCGCCGGCTTCATGCGCATCCTCGACGGCGGATTTGTCCGGCGCTGGCAGGGCCGGATGCTCAACATTCACCCTTCCCTGCTTCCTGCCCATCGAGGGCTGCATACGCACCGCCGGGTGCTCGAGGCCGGGGAATCCGTGCACGGCTGCACCGTGCATTTCGTCGTGGAGGAACTCGACGCTGGCCCGGCAGTCATCCAGGGCAGGCTGGCCGTGACGCCCGGGGACGACGAAGGCTCGCTTTCAGCCCGCGTTCAGCGGCTCGAGCACATTATTTATCCGCGTGCGGTCGGTTGGTTTGCAGCCGGCCGGCTCGCGTGGCGGGACGGGGTGGCGCTGCTGGATGGGCGGCCGCCGGGACCCGATATCGTCGAGGAATCCGAGTGAAGACCGTGGCGATCGGACTGTTTGCCCTGATGTCGACGCTGCGGCCTTTTGCCGCAGGCGCGGCGGACCCTGAGCTCGCTCCGTTTGCCGCGGAGTATGACGTTCGCTATGGGCGCATGGGCGTCGGCATCAGCCG
>DATIEW010000180.1:0-3136 GCA_035455585.1 Vicinamibacterales bacterium
CTTCCATACCCCGCCTGATGCGGCGACAGCGGCCAGCGCACGGAACGGCTCCGGGTCCCGGCCGGCGTCCCGCAGGTGCTTGGCGACGTGGTCGTACACGCCTCGCCGGTCCGCCTCCGGGATGGACGCGCCGCCGCGGGCGCCGTGCAGGGCGCCGATCGCAGCCGAGCAGGCGGCCAGGTTCG
The DNA here is from genome assembly GCA_035455585.1 of Vicinamibacterales bacterium. Classification (GTDB taxonomy): domain Bacteria; phylum Acidobacteriota; class Vicinamibacteria; order Vicinamibacterales; family 2-12-FULL-66-21; genus DATIEW01. The sequence continues at coordinate 186 of DATIEW010000180.1, forward strand.
CCGCACCGACGGTGCCGTCCGCGTTGATCTCGTGGTGGAGGAACTTCGCGGCGTCCTTCGGGAGTTCGCCGTCTTCCTCTCGCGCCCCGTCGTACCAGGCGTACGCGGCACGCACCTTCGCCAGGGTGAGCGGCGAGTCCAGCCGCTTGGAGTTCGGCCCTTCATCCCATGGGCCGTCGGACGTGGCGGTGTCGTGCGTGCCGACCGCGCCCATCTCCTGCGCGCGCAGCTCGACGAGTTCGGCCTCCGTGACCGGGGCGCCGCCGGCCACGACCGCACCGGCCTCATCGAGGAGTGCGATGTAGGCCTCGGCGAACGCGGGGATGTCGACCAGCGTTGCGGCGCGGATGCGGCCGCCGTGGAAGATGACCTTCTCCGGTTGGGCGAACAGCATCTCGAACAGGTCGTCTTCTTCGCTGCCTTCGGCACCGGCGTTGGCGTCTTCGGGCCACACGAATTCGACGTCGGCGTCGCCGATGCTGTCGGCGTCGATGGAGACGCCGCGGAGGAACTGGCCTTTGATCTTGTCGTAGGCGCGGCGGCCGTTGTCGTCGGAGAGGTCGAGGACGCCCGCTCCCATGATCTTGTTGCCGTCGCGCCACACCTTGTCGATGCGGCCGACGTTGACGGCGACGGTGTGGGGTTCACCGCCGTGGGAGTCTTCGATGTTCCAGCGCAGAGGTACGGGCAGGTCGGCCCAGGTGAGGGCGTCGGGTGCGAACTCGCGGCCGTCGCCGGTGACGATGCCTTCGACGGCGAGGACGCCTTCCCACGGGGCGGTGTCGCCCGCGTAGTCCATGTCGTCGTCGGGCATCTCCTTGGGCTTGTCGTCGCCTTCCTCGGCGTACAGCGCGGCGCGCTGCTCCTCGGCTGCGGCTTCCGTCTCGTGGCAGCCCATTAGTTCGCCGTCGCTCTCCTTGATGACGGCCCACGGCTTGTCGGCACCGCAGTCCGGGTGCCCCTGCTCAACGCGGTACGGCACGGCGCCGCCTCCTTCGTGGTGTGTCGGCGGCATTGTGTCCGCGCTCGCAGCCAAGATCATTCCGGCGGCTGCCTGCTCGCTGTCCTGCGGCCACACGGTGACGAGGGTGCCCCGGCAGCGCGGGCCGCCGAGGCAGTTCACGTAGCCGCCGGTTGGGTATGCGGTGCGTGCCTCAGTGAGTTCGGTGTACTCGGTACCGTCGACGTCTCTACAGGGCTTACATGACGATTTGTCCAAGATTTCCGTTGCTGTGTATGTCGCAGGCGGCGCGACCGCCAGCACCGCCATGCGGCCTTCGTTCTGCGCGGCCGTCATCGCCGCACCCACCTGCTCCTCAACCGCCGCACCGGACAGGGACGCGAGGTGCTCGTCCACGGCAGCGGCCACCTGTGACGCGGAGCCAGAACCCCACACGCGCATCGCCTGCCGCACGGCGGACTGCACCAGGCCGACGCCGAGGACGCGGGCGGCGGTGCGGCCGATCTGCCGCAGCCGGTCACGGATCGCCGCCGCAGTCAGTGCTTCATCGTCCAGCGACCACTCCGGCACGGTCACGCCCTGCGCTTCGGCCTCCGCCTGCTGTGCCTCACCCGCCTCCCGGGCGTAAGCGATCATGCGGGCGATCAGCAGCCGGGCTGCGTCGTCGGTGTCGACGGTGAGGGTGTCGAGCCGGTCCAGGTCATCGGCTTCGGCTGCGGCCTGAACGGCGGCGGTGATCTGCTCCCGCTGCGCCTGCTGAATCTCGGCCCATGCTTCGACCGTGCTGTCAACGGCTTCGTGCCACGCCTTGTCCATGGCGGCGAAGTCACAGCGGCTGCGGGTCTCCAGATCGGTGGGCTGTCGGCGCAGCGGCCCAGCGGCAGCCGTGACAGGCCCGTCGAGCGGGATGTCCGTGTGGTCCCCAGCGAACGCCACCCTCACCCGGTCGAAGGCGATCGGTCCGAGGCGCTCCTCCAGCGCGATGACCAGGTCCAGCTCGTCGGAGTACGCGGCGCAGATGTGCGGCACCCACGGCGTGTGCTGCTCCGGCAGGTCGGGATAGTCGACACCCTCCTCGGCGAGCGTCTCCTCCAGCGCCATGGCGATCGCTCCGTGCAGCATGCCCAGCGTGCGCGGCGTGGCGCGGTCGTCGCCCACCGACCACACCCACGACGGCTCGTCGCTGTTGCCGTTCCAGTGCGCGGCACCGAACGCGTTGCCGTTCACGGGGCCGCTGGCGTAGTGGGGCAGCACGTCTGTGACGCCGTCGATGATGCTGCTCCGGGTCTGCTCGCTGAAGTCGGCTCCGTTGCCGAGGTAGTACAGCGTCAGGTACAGCTGCTCCGCGTCTTCGCCGCCCTCGAACGCCAGTCGGGCCGCGTCCTCCGGCGTGGGCATCAGCGCGATCATCGCGCCGGACAGATGCGAGCCGTCAGCGGCGGCTGTGAGCGTGGCCATTCGAACTCCGAGGGGAAGACGCGGTGGTGAGGAATGCGGACGTATCCAGGTGCGGGGAGCGCTGTCCGATCACCAGCTGCCCGAATGGGGAGAGCCGCGCCTCGTACGTCCCCGACGTCCCTGGACGCGGCAGATGGTGCAGCTTCACTGCGGCGTGCGTGAACGGGCAGCTGTAGGCGTGCTGCGAGCACAACGCGGGATGCAGGAGTTCTGGCGGCCGGCCGGTCGTGAACCGGACGGCGTGCATGGCTTGGGACTGCTGGATGAGTCGTTCCGACCGGGCTGCGGCGGCGGCTTCTCGGGCGGTGTTCTCGTCGGGCGGCGAGCGGTCTTCCGGTGCCTGTTCTGCTTCGGCCTCGGCTGCGGCTGCTTCGGCGGGGGGTACGGCGGCGACGGGGGCGATGGTGACTTGCTTGCCGGTGAGTTCGGACAGGGCGCTCCCGGCGCCGGAGGGGAGGGTCTTGATGATGACCTTGAGGCCCTGCTCTTTCAGTTCCTCGTCGTTGGGCTTGTCCGCTTCGCTGAAGCCGGT